>JAQUZA010000227.1 GCA_028691595.1 Candidatus Rifleibacteriota bacterium | reverse complement strand
AGAAGTCAGACTTGTGTGCTTCAATGACCCTGATTATCCGGCTTTGTTGCGCGAGATACCCGATTCGCCGGTCGCTCTTTTCGTTAAAGGTAATATAGACTATGCCGGCGCTCCTGCCATTGCCGTGGTCGGCGCAAGAAACGGCACGCAGATGGGCTATGATATCGCCAGAGACTTCGCCTGCCGGCTTGCCAGAGCCGGGTTTATCGTTGTCAGTGGCCTGGCTCTGGGTATCGATACCTACGCTCACCGTGGGGCACTCGAGGCTGAAGGTAGAACCATTGCCGTTCTTGCCAACGGGCCTGACGTGGTATACCCGCGTGGCAACCAGAAAATTCGTGATGCCCTGCTGACCAGAGGTGCAATCGTTTCTGAATACGCACCCGGGGTTATTGCGCGCCCATGGTTTTTTCCGATTCGCAATCGCATTATTTCGGGGATGTGCGTAGCTACGGTCGTTGTTGAAGCGAGTGCCCGCAGTGGCTCACTTATCACCGCCCGCCTTGCCGCCGAACAGAACCGCGAAGTTTTTGCGATTCCCGGAAGCATCAAATCGAAAGTTTCTGAGGGAACCATCAGCCTCATAAACGATGGCGCAAATCTCGTAACCGACCCTGACGAAATAATCGAATATTTTTCTGAACTTCTGCCCGCAAAGGCGACAGAGGGCTCAGCGTCGACAGAAAATGATCTGACTGAAGAAGAGAGAAAATTGCTTTCACAGCTGGATTGCGAGCCGGTTTCGGTTGATCGCCTTCTTGAAACTGGCTGGCAGCGTGAACGATTGTTTTCTTTACTTTTGCAGCTCGAAATGAGAGATTATGTGATTAAACTTGCAGGAAACACTTATCAGGCTAGAATGAAAGTGAACGAAAAAGGTAGGCTATGAACAACATTAAAAGCCCATTGACCAACATCATGAAAATCATGAGTATAGTCATAAAACGTATCGAAACGAGCGGAGTCGATGAAAGCGGGCGGGACCCAATGGTCAGCAAGCTTCTCGAAAAGGGTTTTAAGCTCGATGATATTGACACAGCCATGAGCCTGGTGGCTATGATCACGGCAAAGGTTGACCCGATAATGAGGGTTGGCCGCAGAAAGCGCAGTAATGACGGTAACGTGCGGGGAATCAGGCATCTGCATGCCTGTGAAGCGGCGCGGCTTTTTCCCGAAGCACAGCAGTTGCTTTTAAAGCTTGTTGAAGACGGGGTTATTACGCCGCTGCATTTTGAAAAGACGCTCGAATACATCTGGAAAACTGATATGCGGCAGGTTTCTCCTTCAAGACTCGAGTTGATAATAATCATGAACAAGCCGGCCTCTGAAGTTGAGGCCCAGGAAACAGTAGCATTGCCGCATTCGATCGAATTGCACTGAACCGTGGCGCACCCGGCCCGGGAGGGAAAATGACCAAAAACCTTATAATCGTAGAATCACCAGGTAAAATCAAAACTCTGTCGAAGTTTCTCGGCAAGGATTTTATCGTCGAAGCCAGCAAGGGGCATGTCATCGATCTGCCGCCCTCAAGGTTTGGTGTCAGCACAGAAAACGGTTTTGTGCCTGATTTTCATGTTGTTAAAGACCGCAAAGAAGTTATTCTGCGGTTGCAGAAGGTTGCCCGCACCGTCGATCGTATTTATCTCGCCCCTGACCCTGACCGCGAGGGCGAAGCCATCAGCTGGCATCTGGCCAATGTTCTCAATATAGACCCGATGTCGCAGTGTCGAATTACTTTCAATTCAATTACTCGCGAAGATGTGCTTAAGTCGCTCGAGAACCCACGCAATATTGATTTTGCCCTGGTAAATGCCCAGCAGTCGAGAAGAATTCTTGACCGTCTGGTTGGTTACCGCCTTTCGCCTTTGCTCTGGCAGAAAATTTGTCTGGGCCTTTCGGCTGGCCGGGTTCAATCAGTTGCTGTGGCTTTGATCTGCCAGCGCGAAAAAGAAATTCTTGCCTTCAAACCCGAAGAATACTGGGTGATTTCGGCAGAAGTCAAAGGGGCAAAGCAGCGTAAGTTTCAGCTGAAACTCGTCAAATATGCCGGCAAGAAGACTACTGTTCCTGATAAGGCAACCTCTGACGCTATTCTGGCAAAAATTAAAGCTGCTGATCTCAAAGTAACCTCGGTCAACAGTCGTGAACGCAAGCAGGCCCCGCCACCGCCTTTTATTACCAGTACCATGCAGACTGAAGCGGCACAAAAGTTCGGGTTTACACCGCGTCGAACCATGTCGGTCGCCCAGAAGCTTTATGAAGGCGTTGAAGTCGGGGGCGAAGGCCAGGTTGGTCTGATCACCTACATGAGAACTGACTCGACCAGAATTGCCCCCGAGGGGCTTTCTGAGCTTGAAGGCTACCTTAAAGAGAATTACAGCAGCGAATACCGTCTGGCAAATGTTCGCACCTTTAAAATGAAAAAGGGTGCCCAGGATGCCCATGAAGCGATCAGGCCGACTTCGGTGCATCGAACTCCCGACCAGATGGCTGCCTGGCTGAAACCAGAACAGCTGAAACTTTACTCACTGATCTGGAAACGTTACGTTGCTTCACAGATGGCAGATGCACGCTATAACGTGGTTACGGTTGAAGTCGATATCGATGGTATCGTTTTACAGGCGGCCGGAACTACCATGACTTTTGATGGTTTCACTTCTCTGTACAACATCAGCCGCGATGAAGATGCAGAACCTGAAAGCAACGAAGAGGGCAAACAGAAGCTGCCGTTGCTTGAAGAAGGTGAGCAGCTGAATCTTTGCGAAACTCACGCTGAACAGCATTTTACTTCGCCGCCACCGCGTTACAGCGAGTCATCGATTATCAAAACCCTTGAAAAAGAGGGAATCGGCCGACCATCTACTTATGCCACCATTGTCGATACAATTCAGCAGCGCAAGTATGTGCGCAAGGTCGATGGCAGGTTTCAGCCATCTGATGCTGCCTTTGTCGTCAACTACATTCTTGAAAAATGTTTCTCTGATATCATCAATACCGGTTTTACCGCCTCTATGGAAAGCTACCTCGATCGCATCGAAGAGGGCGAAATAGACTGGGTTAACGTGCTCAGTGAATTCTATGAGCCATTTATGCGTGATCTGAAGACTGCCGAAGAGACAATCGGCAAGGTGCAGATCGAGTCAGATATCATGTGCGAAAAATGCGGGCAGCCGATGGTGGTGCGCATGGGGCGCAGCGGCAAGTTCCTGGCCTGTTCCGGGTATCCGGCCTGCAAATCCACAATCAATATTCCCGAAGAGATTCTGTTGTTTGCTGACGGTATTCCACAGCCGCCCATGCAGATGACAGCCATTCTCGAGAGCGCCGGGGCCAGCCCACAGGCCGAACTCGAACTGGTCGAAGAAAAGTGCGATAAGTGCGGTTCAGACATGCACATTCGCAACGGCAAATTCGGTCGCTTCATCGCCTGCACCAATTATCCGGCCTGCAAAAACACCCGGCCGGTCGTTAAAGAGGTCGGCGTTGATTGCCCGCTTGAAGGCTGTAACGGTCGAATGCTCGAAAAGAAATCCAAGCGCGGCCGATTATTCTATGGTTGTTCAAATTACCCGGCCTGTACTCTGACCACCTGGGCAAAACCCACCGGCGAATTATGCCCGGAATGTGGCTCACCGACGGTCTGGCATTCGACCAAAAAACTTGGAAACTACAAAAAATGTTCAGGCAAGGGATGTAAGTTTAAATTGATTCCGGAAGGCACAGACAATGACGAGCAGCAAGAAGAATAAAGAAATCGCGGTAACCGTTATTGGTGCGGGGCTCGCCGGCACCGAAGCTGTTTATCAGCTGATCAGGCGACAGATACCCGTGCGTCTGATAGAAATGCGACCGAAAGTGCAAACTGGTGCTCATACATCCGATCAGTTCGCTGAGCTGGTCTGCAGCAACTCGGTTGGCAGCAACCTTCCCGATCGAGCTTCAGGGCTTCTGAAAGAAGAAATGCGCCTGCTTGGCAGCTACTTCATGGATGTAGCCTATAAATACCGGGTGCCAGCCGGCAATGCTCTGGCAGTTGATCGGGGTGCGTTTTCCCGCGAAATTACCCGCTATCTGCGCACTCACACTCTTATTGATTTTGTCAACGAAGAAGCGCTTGAACTGCCCGAAGATGGTCTGGTGATCGTGGCCACCGGCCCGCTGACTTCTCCGGCCCTGCTCGAAAGTCTGCAAAAGCGTCTTGGCAAAAAGAAACTCGAATTTTATGACGCGGTTGCTCCGCTGGTGGCCGCCGACACTATCGATCGCGAAGTTGCCTTTAAGGGCAATCGCTATGGCGAGCCAGGCAACGGCGATTACCTGAACTGCCCGCTCAATAAAGATCAGTATCTCGAATTTGTCAAAGCCTTGCTCGAAGCTGAAAGAATCGACCTTTCAGATATGGAAAAAAATGCCCGCAAAAAATTCTTCAGTGCCTGTCAGCCGGTTGAAATAATTGCCGAATCAGGGGTTGATTCGTTGCGCTTTGGCCCGATGAAACCCGTTGGCTTCACTGACCCCAGAACCGGCCGACGGCCATATGCAGTTGTGCAGCTGCGCCAGGATAACCTGCTCGCCAGCCTGTATAACATGGTTGGTTTTCAGACCAATCTTAAACACCCCGAACAGAAGCGGGTGTTCGGCATGATTCCGGGCCTCGAGAAAGCCGATTTTATCAGACTTGGCCAGATGCATCGCAATTCATACATCAACTCACCCGAACTGCTGCTGCCAACTTTGCAGTTGCGTGCCGACCCGAGAATTTTCTTTGCCGGCCAGCTGTGCGGGGTTGAGGGCTACACCGAGTCGGCAGCTTCGGGGTTGCTGGCTGGTATCAATGCCGTTCGTATCATTAACGGCAAGGAACCGGTGGTTGCCCCACCAGCTACCATGCTCGGTGGCCTGATCAATTACATCACCTTTGCCGGCCATAAGGAATTTCACCCGATGAACGCCAATTTCGGCATTTTCAGCGGCGAAGACGCAAACGCCAAAGGTGAGGTGCGTAAAGAACAGATCATTCGCCAGGCCCGCCGTGAGTTTCGCGAATTCTTCGATCAGCTCTAAGCTCTAAGTTTAAGGCGGTCATAAACAAAAAGGCCGGTGAACCAATGGTTCACCGGCCTTTTTGATAGAATCTTTACTTCAACCAGTCATCTTGGCCACTGCGAATGACTTGTAGACGGGTTGCCTCAAGAATAAACAGATCTTTATCGTTAAAATAAACAGATATTGGGCTGTTAAACTCACCGGCTCCGTTGCCAGCCTTGCCGAAATCCATTAAATGAGTGCTTGTGTCTGAAGTAATACGATGCACGGAAACCTTACTGTCGGCATTACTTAAAGTAATAAGGTTATTAAGGGTGAAGGCCATATCTATAGGAGATGAAGCATTTACCGCAAGGGAATTTGTTAGAGGGTCCTTTCCGTCTGCAGTTGTCAAAAACCTGACAACACGATTGTTGTTGGTGTCTGCAACGCAAACCTTGCTTCCGTAGTTGGTATTTATGCTTGAATATCTGATTCTTGCAAGCCCATTAAACGTAATGTTTTCGGCTTGGGTGATTGGTAATACATCTGGAACCAGATCCCAGATAATTGGGCTGAAGCGAATAATTTCATTGTTGGTGTTAGTCAAATATCCGATTGTTTCGTCACTTGGGTTGAATACTACACTTGTAGCGCCCTGCATTCCCGCGAACGT
>JAQUZA010000226.1:531-5736 GCA_028691595.1 Candidatus Rifleibacteriota bacterium | reverse complement strand
TTGCGCTAAATCTCGTTGATGATGAGCGCGAACGTTACAATTACCCACAGGTTGTGGTAATACCGCCGGGCGGCCCCTATTTCAAATTCCCCTGGGAAGAAATACACAAGGTTAATATTTCGACCCAGACTCTGAACATGGCGCTAGACCCCGAAGACCCAAGCGCCAACCATCATGGAAAATTCATCGAAGCGGTTACCAAAGACCAGCTTGATACCGCCTTGACCGGGCAGATACGCTACCGGATCAATGAGCAGAATTTGTATGCTTACCTGTTCGGTGTCAAAAACCCGATCGTTCATGTCATGGCTTACTTTATCTCGGTTCTGCGTGAGCGCATCGCCAATTTTGAAGCAAAAAAAACCGAAGAGAACAGTGCAACGGCAGGTGTCTCGATCAATGACCTGCGCAAGAATCTGCACGAAATTAACGAGTTTATGTTAAAAGAATGTACTCAATCGAGTGCCCGCTACGGGATTTCTCTCGATGCCTCGCTCATCACCAGCATTGACCCGCCCGATGAAGTCGAAAGCGCCCTGGCCGCCATCAATACTGCTCACAATGAGGTTTCATCAGAAATAAGCCTGGCGCAGGCCTCTGCCGATCAGAAAATCGTGCAATCACGCCGGGCAACCGAAATCGAAACCCTGCGTGCCAAATCTGAAGTTGAACCGCTGAAAAGCACGGCACAGCAGCTGGTTGAGCTTAAGAAGAGCGGACCCGATGTTCTGCGCGCCTATGTGCGCAATGTTAAGCTTTCGCTCTATTCAAAAGTCAAACAGGTAATCATGGAGGTCGAAAAATAATGGAAGAATTTATCCCCGGTTTCATATTCGCCTTCATCGGTTGCTACATATTCCTGCCACTGTTTCTGTGGTTTGCCCGCTTCTGGGGCCTGTACACAATTGTCAAAGAAGGGCACTGCCACATTTATCTGCTGTTTGGCCAGGTTCTGGGCGTTATCAAAGAGCCGGGCCTGTATTTTTTGCCCTGGACTCTCGGTCTTAAAGCTCCAATAGTGCACATGCTCGGGGCATGCGAAGTCATTGACACCCGCCTTGACCAGGAATACCTGCGTAGCCAGCCCGTTAATTCAGAAGAAGGCGCGCCCATGGGCATAGGTATCTGGTATGAAATGTTCATCAATAACCCGGTTTCATACAAATTCAAGAATGCTGACCCGAGAACCTCGCTGTCAACAAATGTAAGAAGCTCTTCAGTGCGCTGTTTGAGCAATATGAAGCTTAACGACATGCTTGAAGACCGGCACCCGATGAGCTTGAAGGTTCGCCAGGAAGTAATGCCACAGGCAGCCGACTGGGGCTATCAGGTAGGCTCGGTTTATATCCGCAAGGTTCACTTTCGCGATGCCAGAATGATCGCTCAGATTGAAGAAAAAGTAGTAAACAGGCTGCGCCAGGTTACTTCGGCCATCAAACAGGATGGAGTCAACCAGGTCAGCATTATCACCAGTACCGCTGAGAATGAGGCCGCAGCTGAATTTGCCAAAGCAGCCGCCGTTCGCCCGAAAATCGTTGGCGAAGCATTACAGGAAATTTCACGCGACCCCGAAATTTCTTCGGCGCTGTTCGAAATTCTTGAAGCACAAAAACTTGTCGAAGGCAAATCACAGATTGTCATGATCCCGTCCGGAACCCCGGTACTTCGTCAGCTTCTGGCCGCCGAAGGGCTCGAACATGAAGAGCCCGTTCCAGCGCCAAAGCCAGGCAACCCCGGTGGGGCAACACCGGCAAAACGCAAAACGTCTTAAAACAGTTTAAAGCCACTCAAGACAGCTTTTAAAGCTGCTCTTGAGTGGCTTTTTGTTGTCTTTGAGGCATTTATCAGTTTTTGGAGCTGCAACCCTGAAGCAGTTTTAAAATTGACTTACAGGAGGGTTTTGCATAAACTGCCTGAAGTTTTACACATACTTTTCGAGGATTTGCGCAGGAGTTTATATGAAATTATCCAAACTGCTTCCCGGCAGCCTGCTGGCAGCTGGCCTTATATTCACTTTTCCGGCATCGAGCCTTGCTGTCGATCTCACTGCAACCGAAATCACCAGTATCGAAGGCAGAGTAGAAGTCAGAAAGGGTGCAGAAGCGGCGTTCAAAAAGCTTCACAGCAACCTCAAGCTTTCTGGTGCCTTAAAGCGACTTGATGGTGGCGACAAGGTGCGAACCCACATCGAAAGCTCAGCCGAAATGGCTCTTAAAGACACCTGCATTCTGGCCGTTAAAGAACAGAGTATCTTTGAGGTGCCCCGCACTCTAGGTAAAAATGCCATTGCCGAACTGAAAGCCCAGCAGGGCGCACTGCTGTTCAAGGTTATCAGCGGCAGCAACTTTCAGGTACAGACTGCTGATGTGATCGCCGGCGTCAAAGGTACACTCTTCGAGGTCGACATTATCGACAATTTCGAATGTCTGCTTGAAACACCTGGCCTGCAGATTGGCACGCTGGCCCCGGGCGGCACCGTAGTCAACGTCTACAAAGGCGAGGTCGAGCTTACCCATGCTCAGACCGGCAAAAAAAGAACCCTTAAAGAAGGTGAAAGCCTGGCTGCACTCGGCAGCAGTCTGCTCAAATTCGACTCAATTCTTCAAGAAGGCTTCACCCCCCTGAGAAACTTCGACCCGGCAAGTCTGCTTGGCGAAAAATATGGCCAGGGCGCACTTGGTCTTCTCGATACCAACCCAACCCTCAGCGGCCTGACAGAATTTGCCGGCCTCGGAAACGTGCCGGTCAATCTTGGCGATAACCGTTTCAGTGAGATGCTGACCGGGCTCGACAACCCGCTGATTGAAAAGCTTCAGGCAGTAGAAGAATACACTCGCAGCGCCGGTGAAATTATCGATTCGGCAAAAGAGCTCGAACAGTTGGGCAAAGATCTGATGGGCGAAGAATTCAAATTTGATTTTTCAGAATTCAATCGCGAAGAACAGCCCTTTACAGTTTCAGAAAGAAATTTCCGCGAAATATACCTTGGTAACAATTCTTTCGCCGCATGCAAAGCAGCTGGTGGGAGCCGCAGCGCCCGTCTCGAACCGACATCTGAAGGCCTGCTGCTCAATGAAGGCAATAGTGTTTTCAAATTCAAAAAATTCAAGAATGTCACCCCGGCAATTGAATTCGCCGCTGGCTATCAGCAGAACGGCACTGACCTCATAACCAGTATCAACCTGGTTAAAGGCGATCTCTATGGCCGCATACCCGGCGATATTAAATTTTTTAAAATCCCCCGGGGTTTAAAATCATACCATTTCAACACCGCCACCGGTCAGGGCCAATGGTTGCAGACTGCCGCAGGAGCCATCCCGGATGACCTGAACCGCCACATCATGAAAATAGATGAAAAAATTGCCCGCGAAAAGGGCCAGCACGACCAGGAAACAAAAACAAAACAGGTCGATGCCGTCAAAAAAGTCATAAAAAACCCACGTGACCTGCTAAGAAAATTTAAATTCTAAGTAGATGGCTATCAAGCTTCCAGTCACGACTGGCAAATTATCGGTATCAGGAAGGCGTGCCTTCATGTTGCCGGTATTTATCTGTCTGCTGGCCACGGCTTTTCCGTTCTTCAGGCAGACATTTGCCTGGCTTGAATTCAAGTTTTCTGACCTGCTGTTTTCTTCGCTTCCAGTCTTGAATCAGCTTACCGGTCGCCCCGGGCTCGTGCCCCCTCCTGTGCTGATCATCAACAAAGACCAGACCTTCTTTCAGCGCTTTCAACGCGACCCCGACCGCGGCGACATGGCCAGACTATTGAACAGGCTGGCAGCAGAAAAAGCGACGGTTGTCGCCATAGACTTCATCTATGATTATCCGGCTGATCCAGACAAAGACGCAGAATTTTCAGCGGCACTGGCATCTTTCCCGCTGCCTGTGATGGCAACCCACTTCAGCGGGCGTGGCATGCAGACGTTTGAAAAATTTGACCTCATCGATAGCTCTGCCAGCCGCCCCCCGCTGCCGGTTCCGCTCTACAGACCACTCGCAGATAAGGCAGCTGCAAGCGCGCTGATTAACATAGCAGCAGACCTCGACTCGACGGTAAGATTCGCGCCACTGGCGTTTCACCCTGCCGACAGTGAAGATTTCATACCAGGCCTTGGCTTTGCAGCCTGGGTAGCCACCCTTGTCGATCAACAGGCAACAGCGATCAGCACGGCTGCCAGACTGCCAGAGCAGCACGATGCCGCAGAAAATTCTTTGCAGATCGCCAAACATCTTCTGGCCACAACCATTGCATCCGGCCCATTTGAGCTGTCTTCTACAGGGCACGCCGGGCTTGACAAAACCGTCAGGCAACTTGAAGCCCGCTTTATCGCCAGAATCCTTGCCGGCAGGTTTCCTGAACTTGGCGAAACGCTTAAAACCGCTGCTGCAGAAGTTAAAGTCGAAGAACTGCCCCGGGCAACATGGCTGAAAATGCCAACTACAGGGATTCCGGTAATCGGTGACTATCACATGCCCTGCCTGCGCCTGCCATTTAAAAAGACACCACCGCCTCTCAAAGGCGACGGTATCGAAAAAATTTCGCTGGGCACCTTACTCGAAACAGACAGCGACAAAGCCTCGGCGCTGCTCAACCACCGCAACCTGCTTAAAATAGAACCAGGTTCACAGCCTCAAAAATTTCAGCTGGCAAAACCGCAGGCTCGAAATGGCCACGCATCTATCACAGGCCAGGTAATCTCTGCCGCCCTTTCCCCTGTTGCCAGCGCCGAAGTATTGTTAACCATGCCCGAGAATGGCTACTGGCAACTTAGCCAGACTGACCGACACGGCAATTTTTTGCTCGCAGAAGTGCCGGCCGGCAGTTACACAATTCAGGCGACCTGGCACCTGGGTAACGGCTGGCAGCGCGGCATATGCAAAGGTAATGCCCGGGGCAAAGAAACTGTTAACCTGCCAACCCTTGTCTTTGCAGAGCCGGCAGTCCAAGTTCGCATCCCCGCAAACTCAAATACTAAAGCAGCTGCAAAAGCCACGGTCTTCGGAGAACCCATGCCAATGCTGACCGGTGACGACAACGGCTGCCTGCCATTTGCAGCCCTGCCGCAGGGCTTCAGCATCTCTGCCCTCGATGAAGACCTGTCTCTGACCTTTGCCTCAGGGGCGCTCCGGCTTGCAGATGGTACCCCGGCCAGAAATATTACCCTGGCTGTACTGCCCGAAGACGATTGCTGGACCCTTCGCTTC
>JAQUZA010000226.1:0-521 GCA_028691595.1 Candidatus Rifleibacteriota bacterium | reverse complement strand
CGACAGCCTGCCAAGCTCTCTCGATGCTCAAATAGCTCTTTTCAGCCATAAAGCCGGCGGCAGCTCACAGAAAACCGAAGATTTGACTCTGATGCCAAATAAGAAACATGAAATAGCGTGTCTGCCAGATCTTTCACCGCTCGCTGACGGCCTGGTTACCCTGAGCTTTGGCAGTCAGAACAATGTACCCATGAATCTGCTGCTCAGGGGTGAAACCGGCAAAAGCTACCAATGCCGCAGCGGCCAGACCGTTGCAGTTGAGCCGGGTCAGTATCTGGTTCTCTATGAATTGAATGGTTTGCGTGGTATTTATCGCAACAACAGCATAAACCAGCGAACCGTCTTTGTGGGCAGCGCCCTGCCATCTGACCAGGATTTTGTCGTCACTCCGATTAATTTTCTCGATACCAGTTTTACGCGCATGCCCGGAGTTAACCTGCATGCGAACCTGTTTTCGGCTCTGATTCAGGAAAGTTTTCTTAGGGCCCTGCCATTCCATGCTGACCGGGCACCTGAATTAT
>JAQUZA010000225.1 GCA_028691595.1 Candidatus Rifleibacteriota bacterium | reverse complement strand
GGTTGATTCCGGTGAACAGCTTGGCATAAGCGGTATTCGGAAACAAAGCTCCGTAATATAGCAGTGAAAATGCCGACCAGGCAGCCAGAGGAAGAAGCATAAGACCGGTATCAGCCCATACAGAGCGCGAAAACCGGCCGCGACACGAGTAAATCAAAGCCAGGCCAGGTATTATGGCCAATGGCAGCAGATCGTGCCGGCAAACGGCAACCAGCGAAAAAGCGAGCAGTGAATGGCGATACTTCCCAAGGGCCAAGGCCTCGTCATCAGATTTTTTTATCGCAGAAAAGCCTGAAAGCATGGCCAGAGAAAGCAGGAAATAACAAAGAATGTTCTCAAGACCTGAAGTGGTAAAGTCAAAAAACGCGTTTGACCCGGTGGCCAGCAGCAGCAAAATCGCCAGCACCGCACCATTCGCAAAATATTTCTGCAAAACCACACCCAGCAAAAGAAAAAGCACCAGCGACAGCAGAAAAGCATTAAAAAAGTGATCGGTAGAACCCGCCCTCGTCAGGGCCAGCAGCCAATACCAAAGAGGGCTGGTATAACCCTGAACGCGCTCGTGGGGGTTCCAGTTCGGGCCATTTCCGGCATATAACTGCTCGAGTGACCTGAAATTTATGTAGGCATCATCGCAAACCCAGGCATTTTTAAGAAAAATGAGCAACATCAGCGCCAGAAGAGCAATACAAAACCAGTGCCAGAACTGCCGTCTTGAAGAACCCTGAGTCATCAGTACCTCGCGCAAAAAATGATTGTTCACATGTTAACACATACTCTTTGCCTGCTCGCCCGCCTTTTTTGCAGAATAGCTACAGATTAGCGTCAGTCAAGAATTCATGCCGGGCAATTATTGGTAATTGCGACATGAAAAGTGAGCCAATGAACTATTCTGATGCCTTTAAAACCGACATTTTTTTCAGAACTCAATAACAAAAATGGTTCCGGCCGATGCGATAATTTATGAGAAATGCTGAATCCCCGCAAAACATGTTTACCAGAGAGGCTAATTCTGTTATTTTTCTTCTGTAAACGCATAACTTAAAATGAGGTGCATTTATCAGCAGAGCCTTCGAAAAAATATTGATCCAGCCACAGACCAGCATCCTCGATACCCTGAGGGTGATAGATGATGCGGCTTTCGAAATCGCGCTGGTCATTGACAGCGATGAGAAGCTTATCGGCACCGTTACCGATGGCGATATCAGACGCGGCATTATCAGAGGGGCTGACCTTTCAAGCCCGATCTCGGCGCTTATGAATCAGCAACCGATAACTGCCCCCCAGACCACCCCCGACGACGAACTGCTTTTTCTCATGACCAACCGCTCGATCAAACATCTGCCGGTAGTTGACCGCCAGATGCGCGTCGTCAGACTCGTTCAGCTCAAAGACCTCATCGCCCGCAAACCCCGACCCAATATCGCGGTAATCATGGCTGGTGGCCTGGGTTCAAGACTCGGGAAAATTACCCGAGACGTTCCCAAGCCGCTGTTGCCCGTTGGCGGGCGGCCGATTATTGCCCTGATCGCTGAGCAGTTGCGTCGTCACGGCATCGAAAG
The DNA here is from genome assembly GCA_028691595.1 of Candidatus Rifleibacteriota bacterium. Lineage (GTDB taxonomy): Bacteria > Muiribacteriota > Ozemobacteria > Ozemobacterales > Ozemobacteraceae > Rifleibacterium. The sequence goes on along the minus strand of JAQUZA010000225.1, from coordinate 4,176 downwards.
TATCTATATTTCCATAAATTATCATGCCGATAAAATCAGACAATATTTTATCGATCACCCCGTTGCTGGTGCAAACATCAATTTTCTCGAGGAAGAAACATTTCTCGGCACGGCCGGCTCACTTTCACTGCTGCCCCTGAAGCCTTCAGAGCCCTTTATTCTCATGAATGGCGATATTCTTTCGCCCATCAACTTTGGCAATCTGCTTGAATTCCATCAAACCGGAGCGAAACCGCTCACAGTCTGCACCCGCGAGTTCAGCTTTCAGATTCCTTACGGTGTTTTACAGTTGAGGGGTGACGAACTGGTCGACATCGAAGAGAAGCCATCACACAGCATTTTCATCAATGCCGGAGTTTATGTTCTTGAACCCTCGATTCTCGAGCACATAACCGCCGGGCAGAAACTTGATATGCCTGATCTTATCAAGCTCGCAATCAACATGCCCGGTGGGGTCAGCTGCTACCCGTTGTCAGAATTCTGGCTCGATATCGGCAACCCCCATGACTATTCAAAGGCATGCGATAATTTTGCTGCTCTGGCGGGAAACTATGAATACTGATTTTTTTTCTGGTCGTACGGTTGCGGTTACCGGTGCGGCAGGCTTCATCGGCAGTCACCTGACCGAAGCGCTCCTGAAACAGGGAGCCAGAGTCAAGGCTCTGACCCGCTACAACTCACGATCAAATAATGGCTGGCTGGCAGAAGCAGCCGGGCACCCTGCCCTGACTATTATTGCCGGAGACATCCGCGACCCGTTCATGGTTGACGGTCTGGTAGCCGGCTGTGACACCGTTTTTCATCTGGCAGCTCTCATCGGCATACCCTTCTCATACACAGCTCCGCAGAGCTACATCGAAACCAATGTCAACGGCACTTTGAACATTCTTGAAGCGGCACGCCGGCACCAGATAAGGCGCACAGTGCTTACTTCCACCAGTGAGGTTTATGGCACAGCCCTTTATGTGCCCATTGACGAGAATCACCCTCTTCAGGCCCAATCCCCCTACTCTGCCAGCAAAATTTCCGCCGACATGCTCGGGCGGTCATACCATTGCGCTTTTGGCCTGCCGGTAACCATAGTCAGACCCTTCAACACTTTTGGGCCACGCCAGTCCCTGCGGGCGGTCATTCCGACCATAATTGCCCAGGCGCTGCTGGGCAAAAAGATTCTGCTCGGCGATACCCGCCCGGTGCGTGATTTTAACTTCGTTACCGATACTGCCGCCGGGTTTATTGCCGCTGCAGCCCTATCTGATGGCTGTGCCCAGATTTATAATCTGGCAACCGGCCATGGTTACACCATTTTAGAGACCGCCAGAAATATCGCGGCGCTGATTGGCTCAGAAATAGAAATCATTCATGACGAAGCCCGCGACCGGCCGGCAGATTCTGAAGTAATGCGCTTAACAGGCTCTGCCGCCAAAGCAGGGGTCGAGATCGCCTGGAAACCAACTGTCAGCTTTTCTGACGGCCTCAGCCAGACAATCACCTGGATCAAAGAGCATTCGAACGCCTACGCCGACGCGGCAGATTTTAAGAGCTGAGCATGGCCAGATCATTTCTTGATTTATTCGAAAATAGGCCGATAATCATCGCCGAAGCCGGGGTTAACCACAACGGCAACCTCCAAATGGCCAGAAAGCTTATTGAGGCTGCGGCAGCGGCCAAAGCCGACATCATCAAGTTTCAAACCTTCAAGGCATACGAGTGTACGGGCCGTTTTGCGCCAACCGCCGGCTATCAGCAACAAACCGCAGCCGCCGACCAGTATGAGCTGCTGGTCGGCCTGGAACTGCCATTTGCAGACTTTGGCGACCTCAAAGATTATGCCGAAAGCTGTGGTCTTGGGTTTCTTTCGACCCCGGACGGGCAACAAAGCCTCGACCTGCTCTGTGGCATCGGTACAGTCGCAATCAAGGTGGCATCGGGCGAACTTACCAATCTGCCGTTTCTTGCGAGCATTGGCAGCAAAAAATTCCCGGTTATTCTTTCGACCGGCATGGGCACCCTCGGCGAAGTTCAGAAGGCCATCGAGACCCTTAAAGACACCGGAGCCGACGAAATCATTCTTCTGCACTGCACCACCGAATACCCGGCACCGGCCGACGAAACAAACCTGCGAGCCATCGCCAACATGAAACAGGCCTTCGGCCTTCCGGTCGGCTTTTCAGATCACACCAGCGGCAACGAAGCAGCCATTGCCGCCACCGCTCTTGGTGCCGTGGTTATCGAAAAACACCTGACCCTCGATCGCAGCCTGCCAGGCCCTGATCATGCCGCTTCCATGGAACCCCGGGAGTTTGCGGCAATGGTTGCCGCAGTGCGCAAAACAGCAACCATGCTCGGCACCGGCATTAAGATAGCCTCACCCAGCGAGAGGGCAAACCGTGCACTGGTGCGTCGAGGTCTGGTAGCAGCAGTTGATCTCAAGGCCGGCCAGATTACTTCGGGCCGAAATCTGGCGATAAAAAGACCCGCCACCGGCATCAGCCCTGAGCTGCTGCCCCAGGCTCTCAATCGCAGACTGTTAAAAGACATTGCCGCCGATGAACCACTGACCTGGCAGCATCTTGGTGAGGTGGTCAGCTTTGAGCCCTGAGCTTATAACCTCTGCCAACCGCTGGCATGAGATTCTCGCGCAATTGCCTGATTTTCCGGGAAAAATCTATTATACCTGGCATTATCATAATGTCTGCAGTGCCAACGGTGACGGTACGCCGGCGGCATTTTTTTATTCTTCAGGTTCGTGCCAGATTTTTCATCCTTTCCTGATGCGCCCCATCCCTGCCATTATTGGCGGTGATGGCTTCTTTGACCTTGAAACAGCTTACGGATACGGAGGGCCGCAGGCCTTCAACGCTTCTGACACAAATCTCGTAGAATTTAAAAATGATTTTGCTGCCTGGGCAACCCATAACAGTGTTGTGGCCGAATTTGTCAGGTTCAATCCCCTGACGCACATGCATGCCAGGTTCGCCGATTTTTATCAGATCAGCCACAACCGGGTAACAACCAGTATTAATCTAGATGCACAGTTTTCTGAAATCCTTGGCAACTGTACAGGCCCAAGACAACGCAACTGGCGAACAGCTTGCCGCCTCGGGCTGAGCCTGCGTCAACTCCCCGATTTAAAATCATTTCAGGGGCTATATCATCAAACCATGCGGCGCTTACAGGCAAGACCATACTACCTGTTCTCGAAGCCTTATTTTGAGGCTATTGAGCAGTTACCGCCCCAGAACCGCTTTTTTGCCGGAGCCTTTACCCCGGATAATCAGCTTGCTGCCGCGGCAATTTTTCTGCTCGACAGCGAATCAGCCCATTATCACCTCGGAGCTTCAGACGAAAACTTCAGAAACACCCGGGCCAACGCTTTTTTGATGCTTGAATTTGCACGCCAGACCGCCGGCTCGAACACGAAGATTCTGCATCTGGGGGGCGGGGGTTCTCTAGCAGAAGACGACAGCCTCTTTCGCTTCAAGGCAGGATTCTCTCGGCTCAGACACGATTTCTTTATCGGAAAACGCCTGCATCAGCCTGATGTTTACCATAAACTTTCGCGACGCTGGCAAAAATTGACGGGCTGTCAGCCTGAGATACTTCTGCATTATCATTATGGAGCCAACGATGAAAACCTTTGACAAAACCTGGAACGAAGTTCACGAGACCAGAAGCTGGGGAAGATACCCGGCAGAAGAACTTGTCAGATTCATGGCGCGAAATTTTAAGCCCGATCAGCGCCAGACCGTGAGAGTTCTTGATCTTGGCTGTGGAACAGGTGCCAATACCTGGTTTCTCTGCCGCGAGGGGTTTGCAACGGTCGCTCTCGATGGTGCTTTTGCCGCCCTGCCCAAAGCCCGTGAACTTTGCCGCGCTGAAAAAACCCAGCCTCTGCTTCTGCAGTCAGATGCTGGTCTGCTTCCTTTCAGCAACGGTGTCTTCGATGCCGTTGTCGAAATTGGGGCCCTTGCCTCAAACAGCAGCAGTGGCATCAAAGAAATTCTGACTGAAATTCACAGGATGCTGAAGCCGGGTGGCTGTTTTTTCTCGTCTGTTCTCTTCACTTCTGCAACATCAGGTTATGGCAGCGGCGAAAAAATAGACGCACACAGTTTCAGGAATGTTATTGATGGCCCGGTGGCAGGCCTTGGCACCATTCATTTCTTTTCAAAG
>JAQUZA010000224.1 GCA_028691595.1 Candidatus Rifleibacteriota bacterium | reverse complement strand
CCTTTGACTGCGCAGTTACGCATTTCTTCAGCCTGGGGCACGAGAAATTTTTCAGCGTCAAACGAGATGTCAGAAATGCCGGGAGCAATCGCCAGATTCGGGTAAAGAGCCCGCTGATATTTCATGAAGTCAAACAGCAGATTGAAGGCAATACCGTTGGTGGGCATGGTCGGTGAAGGGTCAGGCAAGCTGTTGTAGGGCATAAGCTTTTTAAAGCTCTCGTAACCGTTCTTGAAAAAATCAAGCCCGTAGACAGGCGGTGCCAGGGTTCCTTCCCACATGCCGGCAAAACTTTGCAGGGTGTGATTAGCAGCTGATTTTGTGTTGAACATGCTCTCTGACAGACTTGACCATAGCCCTTTATATTCTTCAGATGTTGTGGTATTAAGCCCGCGCATGAAGAAGAATTTGAGAAACCCTGCCAGAACCGGCCCGATAACCAGAGTGCGTGATTCCTGGCTCTGGTTACCATAGGGGTAAATCCAGGTGGAGGCCGAACGAAGGTGATCGGCTGGCACAAATGATGCGCCGGCTGCCAGGCCGGGCCAGAGATTCTTGCCCCCGGCACCGTATTGGTTGCCTTCTTCCCAGGTGTAAAAACCCTGATACTTGGCTCCCAGTGAGTAGTCGTGCCATGGAAATTCGCTGGCCGGAGCAAAATTACTGTTATCTTCAATTATTTCCGGGGCAAGAACCGGCAGGGCGGAAACCGAAGGCCAGCCAAGCATGAAGTGCCCGCCCGCGGTCGGGTCGAAGCCCGCAGGAATCTTGATGAAAACCGCTTCGTCGCCACCGGAGCCAGATGGGCCGAGAAATACCCAGCCGCGTGAGCGCAGGTGCTCTTTGTCTGTAATCACGTTGCGCTCTGGAATGGTAGCGGTCACGGCAACGGTGTCGGTGCCGTTAAAGACCATGAGGGGCCCGGTAAAGGTTTTGCCGTTTGCTGGCGGGTGGGTATAGTTCGTGTCTACGGTGCCGTCGAATTTTACCCCGAGCGCATTATAGGAATCAGGGTAAGGAGTTTTTTTGACAAACAGTGAAAATCGGCTGAAGGCACCGGGAATCATGCTTACTACTCTGAACTGCCTGGTCATGGTTGCCTGTCTTAGAAGGCCGCGATACTCGATGTTGCATCTGACAACAAGCTGACCACATTTTTCGACCGGGTCACGGCCGGCCTGAAATTGTTCAGGTGTTGTGTCGGGGGTGAGGCTCTGCAGATTTTCCAGGCTGATTTCCATACCGAGGCAGGTCGGGTAAGCGCCCATAAGGCCCGGCTCACGCAGCTCGTCGAGGGTGTTGAGAAAATTCTGAAAATCATTCTGAACATTGCTGCAAACAGGGCTGGCGCTGGTAAGGTCGATTTCTCCGCCAAGTTCTGTGACAGTTTTTGTGAACAGATCTGGGCAGCTTGTCTGAATGGTGGTTTCGAAAGATGTACCAAGCTTGTCGCTTAACAGACGCAGGCCCGACATGGCAAGATAGTTTGCTGTTTCCGAGACCATCAGATGATGAGCCTGGGTATTGCGCTGCCTGACAATGCTGTTGAAAGAAAAGATGAAGACAGCCATAAGCAGAGATACGAGCAGAACGACACCCAGAATAAATCCTCTATGACCTCTGCTGGTGAAGCTGGCGGCGAATTTATTTTTTATTGAGCTGTTGATAGCTAACCTCAGTCGATACAGCAGGGCAAACACATTAAATGCCTGGATTCCATGAGAGATGAGTGGTGCAATCCATGCCCATCATTCCTGTGTCGGCTTGAATCTTGTCTATTTAATAGTTTAAGAAATTTCAATGTGATCACCCTGAACGGATACAACTCTTTATTTAATTGGATATTTTAACATGGTATATATGTTTGCCCGGACAAAAAAGTTGCAAAAAAAACAGCAAAGTTTATTTTCATTAATTTTTGGCCATTTGCGTTTCGGGCATTTAAAATAAGATAATGGGGGGCTTTCATGCTTAAGGTAATCTGGCTCGGTCATTCAGCAGTCAAAATTTCCGGTTCTAAAACTGTGCTTATTGACCCTTTTATCAGCGGTAACCCTGCCGCACCCTATGGTGTTGATAAGATTGGCCATGTGGATTTTGTTTTTGTCACGCATTATCACGGTGATCATGTCGGCGATGCCTTTGCCATCTGCAAAAAGACCGGTGCAACTCTCGTAGCCATTCACGAAATCGCCGTCGAAGCCCAGGAACAGGGAATCACCGCCGAAGGCATGAACATCGGCGGCACAATTGCAGTCGCCGGCGTTAAGTTCAATATGGTTCCGGCACTTCATTCTGCCGAAAAAGGCACGCCGGCCGGAGTTGTAATCGACATTGACGGGCAGCGGATTTATCACGCCGGCGACACTGGCCTGACCTATGATATGAAGCTGATCGGCGAGTTTTTTAAGCCTGATTTGAGCTTTATTCCAATCGGCGACCGCTATACTATGGGTATTGAATCGGCTGCCCGTGCAGTTGAATTTGTGCAAACCCGACGGGTGATACCGATTCACTACAACACCTTTGCTCTCATCGATAACGACCCTCAGGCTTTCAAGGCCAGAGTGGGCAGTCTTGCCGAAGTCATTATTCTCAAACCTGGCGAAGAATATGCTCTGTGAGTTTTGCTCTCAATGAACTTTGTTTCCAAGCTAATTGTCACAATGAAATTTTATGACAACCGATGTCAGATATTGAAACAAATTGGTGTGAAATGTTAAAATACGCCTGAAAAAATATTTAGAGAATCTTGTTTTTATCGTTTTACTGGTGGAGGCGCGTGATGAAGTGTTTTAGCGGGGTTCTATTTTGTTTCGTTTTTTTTTCTGTTGTAACGTTTTGCCCAATTGCTGCGGCAGACAGTAACAAGATTGGCGCGGTTCTTATTCCCGCCAAAACAGAAGTCAAGATTGCTTTGACTGGTAATCTTTCATCAAGACTTGTAAAGAAAGGTGATCCGGTAATTTTCCGGGTTGCAGAGTCGGTTGACGGAAAGATCGGCAATTCCCTGATTCCTGCGGGTAACAGAGTTGAGGGAGAGGTTTTGCAGGTCAGACGGCCAGGGCTGTTTTCGCAGCCTGGGCTGATCAAAGTCGGCAATCTTCGTGTTCAGGCCTTTGATAATTGTTTCTATCCACTTACCGGCAATATGACTATCAAGGGAAGAGGCGATCAGACCGTGGCAATTGGCGTTGCGATAGGTTTATCATGGCCGGTTGCCTTTTTTCCTGGTTCCGAAGCCATCGCGACTGACGGGACTGTCTTTTCTGCTTCTGTGGCCGAAGATTGCTGGTGCCAGATAGTCAATGATCGCCCTGTCTATTTTGAAACCAGGAATTCTGTGTCAAGACAGGCATGGGAAAAAACCGTTGCTCTTGCCGAAAACGGTGATTCTGAAAGTGCTTATAAAGTAGCTGTCTGGGCCTATTATGGAATAGGAATGCATGCCAATCCAGCCTTTGCGCTGAAATATCTTGAGCTTGCACTTTCGGGTGGCCTGCCTGAGAACCTGCAGGAACCGGCTGCCGGATTGATGCGCCGCTTGGCGGGCAGTGCGGTGCTTTTTTGAATTAGGCTTTTTGCTCTGTTCTTTCGGGGATTTTTTTTCAGATAAAATAAAGGTGAAATATAGTGAAAAGGAAACTTCTTTGTCTTATAACGATTTGTCTCATTTCATTTACCGGCTGCGCTCTGCTGAATCCGTGGGTGGGCTCTGATAAAGATGATATAACCCCTGTTTCCGTGCAACAGGGGCTTAATCTCAAGACGATTCGCGGGTCTCTATATATTGAAACAGGTGCAGAATCCGCTTCTATCGCCCATCTTTCAAATCTGGTTGCTTCTGGTGCTGGCTTGGCTACTTCTGAAGTAGACATTCCAAAATTGGAAATTTCCAGCTCATCTTTGGAAAGCATAACTCTTCGCCAGGCTAAAAAGGTTGCCGGTATTGAGAATGCCAGAGTTTATGCTTTGCATGACCCCGAAAATTTCGTGTTTACAGATAGCAGTGGCAATTTCGAGTTATCCGTAGATATTGAAAAATTTAAGCAATGGTTGAACAAGAGCGGCATTCCGGCCATCAACGATGGGTCTGACAATGATATTTCAGAACTCGTCACAATTCTGGCAGAAAAAAAAGAGAAGCAGGCGGATGGCTCAGAAGTTAACATGAGCACTTCCATTCCTGTTGACTGCAAGGGCAAAATTGTCGTTCACCTTGAAGATTTATACGATAAGGAACTGCATTCACAGGTAAAAATTCGTTATAGCGGTCATTCATACGGAGTTGTAACCGTAGATGGCCTGGCTGCCGGCGAAGCGAGTATCCTTTTCTACGAGACTGCAAATGGGCAGGTTGCATACAAAGCACAGACAGATACTTCTGGCTCTTATTCTGTTTTTCCACCCCCGGGGCATTATCGACTCGTTGTTTTGAAAGATGGTTGTGAACCGGTAACCGTTGATGCATACGAAGTTAAGGAAAAGGGAAAACGAAAAGATGATTTTAATCTCAAGCCAGGCAAAAAGGATGGAACAACTCCCGGAACTCCGCCTGTTATAACATTTAACCCGGCAGTGGCCAAGGCACCTGACCTTGAAGTGAAAATTAATGGCATGACGGTTCAGAATGGCCAGATTCTTGAGCTTGATCAGAATTCTGAGATTGAGCTGAATGTTATTGCGACTGACAATGATTCAGGTCTTGGCAGCATTTTGGCAGCATGGGATTCAACAGAATGGTTCAGGACAACTGAGTCCAGACAGTATTCTATTTCCAAAACTGACAGGAAAAAGCTTGTAGACGCAGGCATTTTTGTTCTCAACATCAAGGTCTGGGATTATGACCTGATTGCTTCAATGTCTCCTGCACAGCCAGGTTACTTTCGTATTGAAGTTCCACAGGCCGGCGATGCAGCATTTCTGAACAGCATCGGAGCATTAGTTAAAGGCGTTGATGGCTCAGAAAAGTTTCGATCGATTCTTATTCCAGACGCAAATAAAAAGGTTGGAGCAGTCGCTGAGATTCTTGTTAACCCTGGCGATATCGTTGTTCCATATATTCATGTTAACACCAGAAATCGAACCCCAAGGGAATATGATCGTTTTGTTGGGCAATTTGATTCTAACAATCGACCAGTCTGGCAGTCGGTTATTGGTGCAAACGGAATTACGCTGATAGGTTTTGAAGATCTGATTCCAGATTTTAAGCCCGATTATGATTACAATGATGTGTATTTCAAAGCTTGGTTTGCGAAAGAACCGACACTGGGAGCTGAGGCGCTTGTTGTTTCTCCAACCCCCTCTCACCAGCTCGAATTTACCTGTTCAATAAAGGTCAAACCTTCTGTTCTAACTCCAGTGGCACCGATCGATCTTGCTGTTACAGCCGGCAATGCTGTTGCTACCCTGACCTGGAACATCGTGAACGGTGCCAGCAGCTATAACGCTTACTACTCGACCAGCTCCGGCGTTACGACAGCCAACAGCACCAAGGTAAGTGGTGTAAACAGTCCGGCAGAAATTGCCGGCCTGACCAACGGCCAGGCTCACTATTTCATTGTTACCGCAGTTAACGCCGGTGGCGAATCGGCTCCTTCAAACGAAGTCTCAGCCACGCCGCAGGTTCCTGCCCCGGGTGCGCCGATCAACCTTGCTGTTACAGCCGGCAATGCTGTTGCTACCCTGACCTGGAACATCGTGAACGGTGCCAGCAGCTATAACGCTTACTACTCGACCAGCTCCGGCGTT
>JAQUZA010000223.1 GCA_028691595.1 Candidatus Rifleibacteriota bacterium | reverse complement strand
CTTTGGAATCGGGACGGAGCAGTCTTGAAAGGATTCTTTGCAGGCCTGTCACGTCGGTATTCCACCCCTCAGCGCCGTTATGGCAAAATCTGATCGTATTGACCACGCCTGTGATTCGTGCTGGTTCATGCAGAATACGACAAAATTCAGCCGCCTTTCTTTTTAAGGGGCGGGTTACGTTGATGCCACTGAAGTGCATTGCCTGAAGGCCTGATAGCGCTGTCATGACATCTTTTTCGCTCACCTGAAGGGCTACGTAAACTGCATCTGTTCCAGAATGCCTGAAAGCAGCATTCCAGAAAGAGGGGCTCAAAGAATGTACCACCGGGTCACCTATCAGAGCAAAAACTCTGGTGGAACCGGTAATCTCGAACCCATTTGCTTCTTTATACACCACTATGCGGGTAATTCCTGAAAAGCAGGTGAGAAAAGTCAGCCAAAACTCTTTATGGCGCTTTCTTCAGATTCACAAATTTCAAATACTTTTGTAAGTCTGGTCAATTCAAAAAGTTCTTGGACCGCTGGTGAAAGGTTGATAAGCTTGAGGTCGCCCTTGTCTTTTTTAACCTTTTTGAGGGTTGCTGCGACAACCCCAAGGCCCATGCTGTTCAGGTAGCTGACATCCTGAAAGTCCATTATCAGGCGCTTTCGGCCTTCGTTGACAATCGCATCCATTTTTTCTTTGAACTGATTTACCGTGTCAGTACCTATCTCACCGCGCAAGACAACAAGGGTGATACTGTTGCTTTTTTGTCTGATATCAATTTTGATGTCCATAATCTGGTTTACCCTCCCAGTTTAGTCCGCCAGTTAAGCTCCTAAAAATACCTCATCTTTCTCTTGATTGCAAGAGAAAGACGAGGGACTTGTAATGGAGAAGTTTAAAATTGCAGAGAGTTAGAACTGCTTTGAAGCAGAAATTCTGTGGGCATCGCCCAGGGTTTCGTCTGCATACGAATAGTCGAAACGCCAGGTGTCAAGCTTGAAGCTCGCGCCAAGGGTCAGGTCGCCGTCATGTGAACCAAGCCTGAGAGCGGCGTAGTCCTGAACCCACCATTCAGCACCTGCAAAGAGTTTGGCATCCATATCCTGTACTTTGTTGATGTCAGCTGCCAGAGTAAGTTTGTCGTTGGCTTTGTGGGCAATACCAAAGGTTGTAGTGGTCGGAACTCTGTCAGAATGACCGGAAGCTGTGTCCCAGTCAAGATTCTCGGCCAGATCTCTGAAAGTCAGACCCAAGGTGGTTTTTTCGCTGCTCTCATAAAGGAAACCGAAATCAAGGCCCCAGGTGCTGGCTGAATTGGTGAACAGTTCCTGTTTAAGATACTTGACGTTCACGCCACCATAAAATTTGTCTGAAAGCTTGCGTGCATAAGAGCCAAAGGTGTTCTTTTCGGTGTCCTTGAAGTAGCCGAAAATCCAGACCGGGTCGCCCGGGTTGTAGTCGCCATTAGCGTTGGTTGCAGGTTCAGTGCCGTTGAGGGCGGTAACCTTGTCGGCATGCTGAGTTGCTAGCCTGGTTTCCGGGATACCGTCAACACCGAAGCTTACGTGCGAGAGAGCTACAACACCCTTGCTTTTGCCATTCTTGTCTTTCAGAAGATGGGCGTAGTTGAAGAAGTTGTATTCACGATCCATTGACAGGTCAGCGTGCATGAATGAACCTTCATTCTTTTCAAGACGTGCCAGACCGGCCGGGTTCCAGAATGATGCGGTTGAATCATCGGCGAGGGCTGTGAAGGCACTGCCCATACCAAGAGCTCTAGCACCAACGCCCATTTTGAGGTATGCGCCTGCCTGGCCGGCAGACTCGGCGAATGCGGTGCTCATGGTGCCAAGACTCAATGCCACCATCAACAGGGTTTTTAAAACCTTTTTCATATTGTTTCCCCTTACAAGTCGATAGAACTAGCTATCTATCATTTCGGCATTGAAGTTAATTTTCTGAACGATATTTTTCAAAAATTTTCCAGACTTTAATTAGGCATGACTATCATTACAAGCCTGAAAAGTGATCTCTCAGTTGTTGAACTTGAGACCCAGGGCAACGAGAGAATTGTAAATCTGTGTTACCGAACTGTCGTTAGCTTGTTCAATACTGCGTGCAAAAGTAATCTGCGTAGCAGCACGGGTGGTATCACCGGTCCAGAAATAGCACCAGGCGATCATTGCGTGTGCTTCAGCGTTGCTGATGCCGATCGGATTTTTTGCGCTGAAAGTTGTCGAAGTCTCGCGAAGCCCCACTTCTTCAAGAAGCTTGAGAGCCTGAGCAAAACCATCTTTCTGACCTCGCTGTATCAATGCAGCTGCGAGACCAATCCTCGATTCGTTGCTGGTGGTGGCGGCCTGGGTGAAGGCAGAATACCCTGATTCAACACCGGTTGACTTGGTCAGAGCCCAGCCAAGGCCATTATAGGCCTCGGTTTTTTGAGAATCACTTATGCTTGTCGAGGTCAATGCCTGGTTGAACTTGTTTATAGCACTGCTGTAAGCGCCATATTTGAAATCTTCCCAGCCGGAAGCCACTAAAGAATCAACATCTGTTTCACCTGTTCCACCGGTGCCGCCAGTGCCACCAGTTCCTGGAGTGGGTATCTCAGGAGGAATGGTGTAACGACCGCTGCCACCACCACTGCCGCAGCCGCTGGCGATCAAGATGACTGACAATATGGCAAACAGCACGATCATTCTTCTGTTCATTTTTTTCTCCTGGAAACACCTGTCGTCATTATTCGGGACGGTTTCATTTTTAAGCGGTTTATTTTGGGTAACTTCACCGCAATACCGCGATTTTATGAGTGTATCTGGTCTTTTTGGCGTGATTATCAGGGTCTTTTAATTCAATTCTGGCGAAATAGACACCGTTGGCGACTGCTTTGCCATCTTTGTTTCTAAGATCCCAGATCACATCCTGAACAACCTTGCCGGCACCGTTGTTGCTCTGACGCATCACAAGATCATTGGTGGCGGCGACCATGTGGCCTGCGGTATCGTAGATTTTTACCCTGATTTCATCGGTATCTACATCAGTTCGGTTGGTGCTGATGCGCATACTTACACGGTTTCTGGCCGGGTTAGGGAACTGAACCACTTCATGTATCTTCAGAGGCGGCTGAGCAACAAATCTGAGTGCCGGCAGGACGTTGCGGTTACCGGCTCTGTCGGAGATGCTCAGGCCAATGGTGTGATTGCCGCTGACAAGGTCATCAACCGGTACAAATCTTGCCAGACTGCCATTAACATCGAGCATGACCGGGTAGTGGCGACCATTGAGTATTGCTACAGCAGACTCAATTTCAATGCCTGATGCATATTCTTCGATGTTCCAGCTGAAAACCGGTCTGCTTTCGCGTAATGGGGCCGAAGTGATATCGTTAACCATTTTGGCTCTGGGGGCCTGCACGTCGCGCATCATAGCAAAGGTGCCGGCCACAGAGGTTGCAAACCTGATAACTCCATTTTCGACATTGCAGGTAACCGGTTTCCATCCTGAAACAGTGCTCTGGAAGAGAGCAGTTCCAGCCGGAAGTTGAGTGCTGCCATGGTTCATGGCCACAGCGACTGAGCCGCTGAGACGACCCGCAGGAACTATCAGGCTGTATGCCTGACCAACTGGCTCAAGTTCAGCCGCAGCAGGATCAGCCACAGCTGCAATGGCACTTGCTCTGATCGAGCTGATCTGGGCAGAACTCATCCCTGAAAGAGCACTTGGCATTATTCTAGAGCCGGCGACACTGCCACCCGAGGTTTTGCTGAGCTCTTCCGGCAGAATCATGACCAGACTGTCGCTGTTGAGGGTCCCGGGTTCGAACACTGCTTCGACCTGGTTGTCGGCAGATTTAACCGCCACACGCATGGCAGCATTCACAAACGCTGTTGAGAAACTGAGGTTGGTTGTGCCGCTGTTCTGCGAAATGTCTTTGGCAGTGATTTTGATGGTTGCTACCCCGGGGTAGTTGCGGTCGAGGTGAGCGCCACCGATAAACATGCGCAGGTCGCTGCCTGCATTGAGCAGCAGTGATACTGCTGTTCCGCCACTCTGGGTTATGGTCGCCGAGGGCTGGCCGGAAATATCTTCGTTGGCTTTTACGATCACCACGATATCGAACTCGTTGGCCGGATTGCTGAATGCGGTTACGGTAAGCTCTGGTGGCGTGATGTCACGGCCCTCGAAGCTTATCGAACTGTTGCTGCTGTTGCCGATCAGGTCTTTTACGCCGGTAACGGTCAGGCTGTAGGTTTCGCCTTCGCCAATGTCTTTGGCAGCGGTAAGAGTGACCGATTTTAAATCAGCTCTCAAGACTGCTTCATCAATCTGAATCACAGTGGAACCAGCCGACAGACTGTAGTTGAGTGCGTTGAGGGCGCTGCTGCTTTCAATCTGCTCGTCAAATACCACGTTGAATTTTTTCTGTGAAGTTACACCATCGTAGGTTATTGCACTGATGACCGGGCCACGTGAATCAGCTGTGAAGCTCTGCTGATTGTTTCCGGCAGTAATGTCGTCGCCATCGATGCTGAAAACGGCCAGGGGAGTTACCTCGACTGTGTAAAGCGTTCCGTGTTCGGCAACACCAAGAGCCGGTGTCATCGAGGCTGTAACCACTCTCGGGTTGGTGGCACTAACTTTGGCACCCGAAATTGCCAGGCCGGCCGGTAATACCGGAGAGATTGAATAGGCCGGCCCTTCGGCACTGCTTGCAAGAACGTCATGACTGAAGGTCATTCTGATACCATCAAGACCAATCTGAGTGACGCTTTCAAGCTTGAATATAGAGGTTACCACGGTAACATCAGCACCGAGAGCAGCAGTGTTGCCTGCCAGATCGCTGACCACAACTCTGTAAGTTCCGTCAGTTACTACCTGGCCGTTATTGTCTTTACCATCCCAGATTACAAACAATGGCGAGAGCACATCGACCTGCTGAGAGATCATTTCCCGAAGCAGAGTTGAGCCTGACATTATCTTGACTACAGCTGTGCCGGAGGCCAGGGGTTCGGTCAGGTAAGTACCTTCGGTTATTTCAATTCTGAGATCATTTTTTCTTGAATTAAAGCGGGTTACAGCGTCACCAATTGCAACGTTTGCTCCTTTGGCAACCTTGAACATGCTGATTCTTTCAAGAACCGGCACGTCACGGTCGATGACCAGGGTTGCGGTCGCTTTGCTGTTGGTCGTCAGAGGCACACCGAGATTACCGGCCAGGTCTACCAGGCTGACTTCATAGCTGCCTGATAGATTTGTCGGTGAAGTGTCTGAGCTTTTGCCGTCAAAGTTGATGGTGTAACCAGAGCTTGAATAGCTGCTCATAACATAGGTATTTATGCGCTCGCCGGTTTTGGTAAGGCGCATTTTCATGCCCTGACCGATGTCACCGGTGATGACATTGATCTTGGCCATGCTGTTAACGGCCGGGCTGAAATAGGCTTTGTTGTTGAGAACCTTCAGGTTGCTGAACTGCCATTCGGCAACTCTTGGGGCCCGTCTGTCATAGACGATGTTACCGCGGCGACTTCCTTCGTTACCTGCCAGATCATAGAAACGCAGTTCATAGGTTATCGGCAGTTCGCCGGTGATCAGCTGGCCATCTGATTTGGTGCCGTTCCATGTGGCTTCCCAGGCACTGCCCGAAGAAGAAGCTTTTGCAGAAAGACTTGCAACCAGCTGGCTGCCATCGCTGGTATAAATGCGAACCCAGCCCGTAGAATCATTGGGGAAAGTATCGAATTCGATACTGATTGTGGCAATACCCGGA
>JAQUZA010000222.1 GCA_028691595.1 Candidatus Rifleibacteriota bacterium | reverse complement strand
CGATTACCCGGTTGACCCGGCGAGTTCTTACCTTGATCTGGCGAAGAGCCTCAGGTCTGGGGTATGCATCAGCGATTCCTTTTACTGCCTGTGCTCCGGCAATATCTTTCAGCAGCTTGACGGCTTCGTTCAGCGCGATGGGAACATTGTCGATGTTGGTGCCGCGTTCAAAACGATATGATGAATCAGACATCAGACCAAGGCGTTTAGAGGTTTTTCTGACGGTTGTTGGATCGAAGAACGCGGCTTCAAGAAGAACGCTGGTAGTGGCTTCAGTGACCGAAGAGTGCAGTCCGCCCATTACGCCGGCGATAGCAACTGGTTTTTCGTTATCGGCAATTACCAGCATTGAGCTGTCGAGGTTGCGTTCGGCCTTGTCGAGGGTGGCGATACGCTCTTCTTTGGCGGCCTGTCTGACGATAATTTTTTTGCCGGTGAGGAGATTGTAGTCAAAAGCATGCATCGGGTGGCCGATGTCGAGCATGATATAGTTGGTTACATCGACAACATTGTTAATAGCTCTGATTCCGGCTTTTTCAAGCCGTTCTCGCAGCCATTCAGGAGACGGGCCAACTTTGACGTTATGCAGCACTCTTGCGCCGTAACGCGGGCAAAGTTCTTTATCCTGAATCTCGATGCTGATCTGGTCGGCAACTGAGCTGTCGCCGTCATCGTTTCCAAGCGGGTTACGATGCAGAGGAAGATTAAAAATTGCCGACAATTCACGGGCAATACCAAGATGCGAAAGGGCATCACCACGGTTTGGAGTAATACTTATTTCGAAGATAACTTCATCTAGATTCAGGGTTGATACAATGTTCTGGCCTATTTCGGAGCTTTCGTCAAGTATATAAAGGCCGCCGTGTTCTTCTGAAATGCCAAGTTCCTTTTTGCTGCACATCATGCCTGATGACTCGATGCCGCGAATTTTTGCCTTGCTGATTTCGAAGCCTGAAGGAAGCCTTGCACCAATAAGAGCAACCGGAACTTTGTCGCCGGCTTTCATATTATTGGCACCGCAGACGATCTGAAGAGGGTGACCCCGGTTAACGTCGACGCTGCACAAAGAGAGTTTTTCTGCATCGGGGTGTGGGTCGCGCGACAGAATCTTGCCAACGACAACATTGTTGAGGTTTTTGCCGGGTTGAATTATCTCTTCAACCTCTAGGCCTGCCATGTTGAGTGCATCAGCAATTTTTTCGGGAGTTTCATTGATATCGATATAGTCTTTAAGCCAGCTTAAAAGTATTTTCACTTGTTGTTACCTCAAAATTGTCGTAAGAAACGCACATCTGAGCCGAAAAGCAATCTGATGTCGTTGATGCCGTAGCGAAGCATGGCAATGCGGTCTATGCCCATCCCAAACGCGAAGCCGGTATATTTTTCGGTGTCGTATTTGACAGCTTCAAAGACTTTCGGATTAACCATCCCACAGCCTAAAACTTCCATCCAGCCGGTGCCTTTGCATACTTTGCAACCCTTGCCCTCACAGAAAATACACTGAATATCCATTTCGGCTGATGGCTCGGTAAAAGGAAAATAGCTGGGTCTAAACCTGAAAGGCCTTTTGCCAAACATGTTTTCGACGAACATGGCGAGTGTTCCCTTGAGGTCGCTCATGCTTATGTTTTCGCCCACCACGAGGCCTTCCATCTGGTTGAACATCGGTGAATGAGTGATGTCACTGTCTTTTCTGAAGACCTTGCCAAGCCCGATCATCTTAAGGGGAGGGTTGAGAGCTTCCATGGTGCGTATCTGCACCGGTGAAGTCTGAGTTCTTAAAACCTGCCCGGATTCAAGATAAAAGGTATCCTGCATGTCTCGTGCCGGGTGATGGCTTGGCACGTTCAGCGCTTCGAAATTATAGTATTCTTCTTCTATTTCCGGGCCTTCGGCCATAAAGAAACCCATCGAAAGAAAAATGTCAGCTACCTCACGGGCTACCTGAACCACCGGATGCAGTGTGCCTGAAGCAGCGTAAGTGCCGGGAAGACTGTGATCGGGTTTTTCGGCATTCAGCCTGGCTTCCTGTTCTTTCAGAGCCAGATTGCGCATGCTTTCGTCGAGAGAGTTCTGTATGGCGGTCTTAAGCTCGTTAATGGCGGCCCCAACAGTTTTTCGCTCTTCAATAGAGAGTTTTCCAAGGCCCTTCAGGAGTTCGGTAACTTCTCCCTTTTTACCAAGATATTTGACTCTGAGAGTCTCGAGCTCAGTGGTGGTGGTAGAGGACTCTTTCTCTGTGAGATATTGCTTTAACAGGTCCTGGTGAGATTCTGACATTTGATCTCCTTCGAAAAGTGCATTGATTCTTGTTTATCGCTTAATGGCCGCGACGGTTCCGGGCCCATTCATACAGGCAGATCGCTGCCGAGGTAGCAACGTTGAGAGATTCTACCTGTCCTTGCATTGGTATTGCAAGTCTGCTGTTACATTCTTGTAAAATTTCTTCATTTAGCCCCTGACCCTCCTGGCCGAAAAAAAGAGCCGTTCTGGAAGGAAACTTAAATTCAGGCAGATTTTCGCCACTCATGTCGGCGCAAATTGCAGTGATGCCATGTTTTTTGAGCAGGGCAAGAAGTGCTGTCTGCTTTATCTCGGCTGCAAATGGCAATCTGAAGGTCGACCCCATTGCGGCTCTGATGACCTTGGGGTTGAAAGGGCTGCAACAACCCTTGAGCATTACGACGAGATCAGCTCCCATGGCTTCTGCAGTCCGGAATATGGTCCCGATATTGCCTGGATCCTGGAGACGATCGAATACTAAAATCATCGATGATTTTTGCAGCACAAAATCTATATCTGGTAAGGGTGGGGGAGCGAGGAAAGCAATTATTTCGCCAGGGGTTTGAACTGTCGATAATTCTCTGAAGAGCGATCGGCAGATTTGAAAGCTGCATCGATTAAGCTCTTCTTTGCCACAGAGGGCTTGTGGGGCTTCAACGAAAATGATTTCGGGGGTGGCACCAGATTTTATCGCTTCGTCAAGAAGCTTGTGCCCCTCGACCACAATGAGTTTTTCGTTGCTGTTTCCGGAAATAACCTTTTGGGCTCTTTTGAAAACCTGGTTGGCCCTGGATTCAATCTGCTTCATTGTTTCCTCTAACAAAAAACACCCGGGTTTTGTTCCCCGGGTGTTTGTTTGTGCAGATCAGGCAGCTTTTTTGGCCATCTGAACGATACCGGTAAAAGCCTGGGGATCGCGAATAGCGAGATCGGCAAGAACCTTGCGGTTCAATTCGATGCCGGCTTTCTTGAGGCCGCAGATAAAGCAGCTGTAAGACATTTCGTTGAGGCGGCAGGCAGCATTGATTCTGGTGATCCAGAGACTTCTGAATTCACGGCTGCGCTTGCGACGATCGCTGTATGAATGGTCGAGAGCATGCAGAACAGCCTGCTTGGCGACCTTTTTAACGTTATTATGCGCACCCCAGAAACCTTTGGTTCGGCGGAACAGTTTCTGTTCTTTGCGTCTGGCGTTACTTGAACTTTTTGATCTTGACATGGTGATAACCTCCTGATGATTTAATTAAACCCAGTTACTCTCGACACTGGGTCAGGAGTACGGCAGCATTACCTTCAGAGCATGTTCATTGCCCGGTTCGCAGTTGGCTGACTGGCGATAGCCTCTTTTGCGCTTGCTTGACTTCTTGGTCAAAATATGGCTGCCATAAGCTTTGTAACGTCTGAACGCACCGGAACCTGTTCTTTTGATGCGTTTTGCAGCACCGCGATGAGTTTTCATTTTCGGCATAATACTTTCCTCCTGATGGCAGTATGGCTATTTTTTCCGGGTTCTGAAGAGGATCATGGTAATGGCATTGCCTTCCTGTGATGCATCTTTTTCGATGTCAGCTTCTTCGCCAAGAATGACTTTCATTCTTTCGATTACTTTGTAACCAACTTCGATATGGGCTCGTTCACGGCCCCTGAAGGAAACGGAAACCTTTACCTTGTCACCTTCTTCAAGAAATTTCTTAATGTTGTTACATTTGGTCTGCAGATCGCCTTCATCGGTTTTCGGGCGAACTTTAACTTCTTTTAATTTGATGACTTTTTGCTTCTTCTTGGCCTCTTTAGCCTTCTTAGTAAGTTCATACTTGTATTGGCCAAAATCCATGAGTCGGCAAACTGGCGGGTTCGCGGCCGGAGCTACTTCTACAAGATCGAAGCCCCTTTCTTCGGCCATTTGAACGGCATCAGTTGTGTTGACAACGCCAACCATGCCACCGTTCTCGTCGACCAGGCGAACCTGCGGAACCCTAATCCTTCTGTTGATGCGTACAGTACCTTTGATACTCTTACCTCCAGAAAAACAAAAAATGGAGCAGCAAGATGCTACTCCATGAAAAATTACGTTTCATGTACCCCTTGCGGGGCTAACCTTTTTGCTTGAGCTCAAGGTGAGGAATCAATCCTGCTTGCTGTTCTGCAATACTAGCAAACATCAAAAGGCAAGTCAAGCATTTTGTGTAAATTTTTCGGGATCCCGACCAAAGTATTTTAGAAACCCTGCCAGGATGATCATTGACAGAGGGATAAGGTAAAATGGAGAAACACCCATGCCTGCCGGGATATAGCAACAGACGATGGCTACCAGACCAACTATTGCGGCGTATGGAGCCTGGGTTTTAACATGGTCGATATGGTCTGACCCGGATGCCATGGACGACATGATCGTCGTGTCTGAAATCGGGCTGCAGTGATCCCCGAAGATTGACCCCTCGAGAACGGCTCCTATCGAAACCAGAATCGCCTGCTTGATGTACAACAGCATCTCGGGGGCGTTCGCCATTTGGGCGATGTTTGCCTGGTAATGCTGCATGTTTAGATGATATGCAAGCGGAATGCTTATTGGCAGAAGAATTGCCATTGTACCCCAGCTGGTACCGGTTGAAAAAGATATGAAACAGGCTATTATGAAAATAATGGTCGGCAACAGCCAGTATGGGATGACATTCGTCACCATTGCGACAACAAAGTTGGCTGTTCCAAGGTCAGAACAGACTCCGTTGATTGACCAGGCCAGCATCATAATGATAACGGCCATAATGAGTGTTCTTGCCCCATCTACCCACGACTTCATGCCGGTCTCAAGATCGATAAGCCCCTGGGACCAGCCCAGAAAAATTGCAATTATCGACCCGAGAACGCTTACCCAGATAAGAACCCTGGTTGAATCAGCGGCGCTGAAGGCTGATCGCGCTCTTTCAGAAAATGTCATGGTTGATGCAGACAGTTCCACTCTTATGGAATCGCCTTCTTGAAGGGCTTTTAATTCTGCAATTGCCTCTGCACCAGATTTTTGTGCAAAAACGCTCTTTTCATCAAAATTCAGGCGGGCAAATGAAAAGCGTTCGCCTGCAACTGTAATAGTGCCAGTGTCCGGAGAGACTCCGATTACTGTGAGCGTTTCACCGGGTTGTGATAAATCCGTTCCGGCCCTGGAAATATAATGATGGGGGGCATACATGCCGCCATCACCAAGCAGACCGACAAATGTGCCAATGATAACTATAGCGATGGGAATCGCAGCGTTATACCAGCGTTTGGGCATTTCGTCAGGAAGCTTGGGTGATGCAGCCTCGGGGCTGCTGATTGGTCGAGCATCGTCAGCAAGTACCTTACCTTCATGGTGGGAGCGAATCTCGGCTTTGAGCATCGGGCCAAAATCTCGACGCATAAATGCCACAGAAAATGCAAAAAACAAGGCGAGAATGCAGTAGAACCTGAACGGAATCGTTTGCAGAAAGACCCCGTAAAAAT
>JAQUZA010000221.1:1269-5772 GCA_028691595.1 Candidatus Rifleibacteriota bacterium | reverse complement strand
GCTTTTTACTGTTGATTGTGCTGTTGGCGCTAGGCTCACCAACCATTTATGCCCAGCGCAGCAGAGATATTGCCTACATCGGAAAAATTAACCTGAAGGCTGTGGTTATGCTGCATCCCGCTATGACTTCTTACGACCCCGGGGTTCAGGCATTCAAGGTTGATGCCACCAGGGTCCCCCAGCAACAGATGCAGCAAAAAGCCAGTCAACACCAGGCCGAGCTCAACGAACTCACCTCGACGATAAAGTCTCTGCAGGGGCGCATCAGCGAGACCCATCGTAATTATGACCGTCAGATAGAAGAGCTGTCAACGAGGTATACGTCTGGCCTCGAAGAACTGGCGACCGGTCCGGCAGCTCTGCGCCGCCAGGATTACCTGATCGACCAGGGCAGGGCAGAAGCAGCTTATCATGCCAGGCTTATCGCCCTCGGGGCTCAGTTGTCGACTGCCGAAGAAAAATACGAAAAACTCAGTCGTATAGCCTATACGGTCGGTTATACCGACCCTGATGAAACTAAACGCAAATTTTCAGCCATCATTAATGAAATCAGGCAATACACCCAGCAGATAGCTGTTCAGAAGAATGTTCAGGTAGTGCTCAACACAAGCCTGAGCAGCGTTCTTGCCAGAACCAGAGAGACAGTTGTTGCACCTGATCTTGATTATGGCAAGGTTTTTGCTGTTCCATTTCCGAGAGAGATCGCTAACGATTCAGCAGCTGTAGCCGGTTATTATGGCAATATCTCGAGTATGGCCGCAAACTGGCTCAGTAACAGTGACAAAATTCTCGAACCTTTTAAAGCTGCGATGCTTGATAACGATGTCTTTATAGGTGGTGTCGATCTGACTTCTGAAGTGCTGGCGGCAATTTTCAAGGCCTATAAAATTGATCCCAACATTGGTAACGCGGTAATTCAGTCAGTTAATCTTAACTGAGCGGTCGTGTCCTCAAGAACAGGAGGGGCTATATGATTTTCAGAAATGCAAGAGTCTTGATGGGGGTTTTCCTGGCTCTGATGGTGGTAATGCTGCCTCAGCAGAGTTATGCCCTTGCGCCGGAATATGAGCGCAATGGTGAGTGCTACCTGCTCATCGGGCAGGGGCCAAGTGCTATGAAAGGGGTTTTCAGGCTTAACAACCCCGAAAAGGCAAAATATTTTGACCCTGCCAAGCATCTTTTTACCCCCAATAATACCTTTTCGTTTGCGGTTGACCTGAATCGTGTGATTTACACTTTTACTGAAGCCGTAGATTCAGGTTTCAGCCTTTTAACGAACAAACTGAAGAGGCAGGTTCTCGACAGCGGCTCAACCGACCATGCCGACTGGGGCTATCATGCCTACTTCCATTATGACCACCGCAGCTGGGGTGTCGGAAGCAACGTTTACAGGGTTGGGCCTGCCGGGCGCAAAATCAGAGGCGCAGGCACCAAGTTCTATTCTGCCGGCCCCGGTGCTTCAATCTCCGCTCCTTCTGGTAACCCTTTGCCAAGCTTCACCGGTTCCCTGTTTCTTGATAAAATTACCGGTAAAAACTGGTATGAGATTCCCAACGGCGCATGGTATTCAAGCTGGAAATCAGCCAAAGCTGTTGGCTCGTTCAGCAGTTTTTACGTTGTTTTTGGTGATAAAGAAGAGGGCAAGGCCCACAAATGGACCCTCTATTCCTGGACCCCGAATAACCTGAATCTCGATGCTCCTACCTATACCAGTAATTCCGGCAACGTAGTTGCAACCTCATACGACAAAAAGATTTCACGCCAGGTTTTCGCCGGTTGTCTCGACGGTTGCGGCGGCGCAAGCGGTTCAGGCAGCGGTGTGGCCGACGAAATGACCAACGACCTTGCGTTTATGCCCCCCATCAAGTCACAGCCCTCGCGCACCTATTTTTATTCCCGCCCCAAATACCAGTCAGGCGCAGAAATTACCCTGAATGGTGCTCTTTACAAACCTGCAGCAGGCAATCCGCTGATTGGCCTGCCAGACAATACCGATACCCTCTGGATCGGTGTTTCTATGCGCAATGTCAGCACTGACTACGTTTATACCCTTGGCACAACTGTAATTAAAAACTGGTATAAACAGGTTACCGGTGCTGACGCAGGTTCAATGAACATCTCCGCGGTTGCGGTTTCAAACCAGTGGAACCAGGAAGGCGGTATCGTCTACGCCTACGACCAGGCAGGTAAGATGATCTATAAGTTTCAGCGCCAGGAAAAATCAGGCACTCCGATTTCGAAAGAACGCTACCAGGCTTTGTCTATGGCAAGCATTCTCAGTGCGGTAGGCGCAAAACCAAACAGCGTTATCGATGACATCAAGGCTGACGGCTTCGGCAGCATGTATTTTGCTATGAGCCATCCTGCCAAAAGCGTCGCCGAATATGACCCCCGCTTTTATTTTGACCCCAACGATGGTATCTACCTGCTGAAGGGTCTCAAGAATACCGACGATGGAACCTGGCCCGGCAATATTATCTACAAGCAGGGCTATGGTAAGGTTGTTTTCGAAAGAAATAACCGCAGTGGTAAAGTCGGCGAAATCGGTCGCAAAGATTTTGCAGTTCGTTACTACAATGTGCCATTTGTTATGCCGATTGCCGGCATGGAACAGCTCGTGACCTCAGGCCTTGGCAATGCCAAAGCGATTCTGGCCAGCTGGTCTGCCGTAATTGGTAACAATAACGGTAAATGGGATGCCGGTGACTACAACTACGGTACCGCCGGCGCTCCGGGCTTCTACGAATATAACTACGGAGACCCCGGTCAGTGCAGACTGTCAGTCATCAATGTTCCTACTCCTGACGTGGTTATAAGTCTTGGTGGCAAGAAGTCATATCTCGACATCATCGGGCCTTATAAGAACACGATCCCGATGTATGATACGACCAATCGTAATACAAACCAGGGGGAAGGTCTTGTTTACCCCACTCCCGCTTCCCTCAGCCCAGACCAGCTCTATTTCTACATGGTAGAGAACTATCCTCTGCCCGATGGCACCCAGGATCCGACAGAACAGCCAGATTATGATAAAGACGGTCGTCAGGGCGGCTTTATCACCTCGATCGTTAACCCCAACTCCTCGACCAAAGGCGGGAAAGTGTATTATCGCTGGCGCACCTGGCTGGTTGAAGATCTTTATGGCAAGCCGACATGCAAAGCCATGGAAGACAAATCGCCAACAGGGCCCAATACCGGCATGGATTACTTTCATTATTTCTATTCGCCGGTTCCTGGCAAGTACATACTTACCTGTCAGGTTCTCTACGACTGGTATGACTATGACCTTCTCAAATTTGGCGATACCATCGATGACCTGCCAACCGTTCTGCGCAAAGGTGAAAAGGCCTTGCCGGTTAAGTCTGGTAAAATCGAGCATGCCAAAGCTGTTGATACTCTTAATGGCATAATGGGCACCACCAGTTTTAAGTTTATGGCCGCTTCTGCCACAACTTATATCAATAATATTCTTGAAAATGGCGATCAGACCATTGCAATGGTTCCCATTGTTGTTTCAGGCAGTGTGCCACCAAATCCAAATACTTACGAAACAGCACGTATTCAGCGCTGTGACGTAATTCCAGGTTATCCGGTCGCGAATTATATCAATAAGTCTGAATATTGGCACCCACAGTCCGGGGCGCAGCCGGCTGGCGGTTTCCACGGTATTGAAGCTGGTAAAAACTATTACTGGCGCATGGACATTGCTTCGCAGACAAACATCTTCTTCGATATTTCGACATCTAATAATATTAAACCAGGCACAGCGAAGTTTAACTATGTTGCCATGAAACTCATGGAGGACAAAGGCCTTAATGCCGATGGAACCGAAAAGAATCCTTTCTATGTTAACCGCAATCCTAATTACCAGTTCCAAAATCTTGGTGGCGATCTTCGTTGGAGAGATAACAAGATCTCCGTAACCGCTCATCTTGAATACAAGGTTCCAAAAGCCGGTGGTGGTTACGAAATTCGTAAGAAGTTTCTCATTCAGGATACCGGTAACCCTGGTGAACCCAAGGAAATCGAAATTAAGCCTGAAACAGTACTGTTTTCAAAGAACTCTCCAATCGTAACTGAAACTGGTGATCTGCCTCCGACCGACCCGACTGATGCAACACTGGTTGTCACCCTGCGCCGTTGGTTTGAGTGTGACATGCGGTTAAGGATCTGGAACGGTTCAGTATGGGTGCTCAGTGCTTCTACTCCAATGCCTAAGGAGATGGTTCTCGAAGGCAAAACCACCGTTAAGATCATCGATATGCAGCAGCCCAAAATTCTTTACAGCGAAACCAGCCCGAATAATCTGTTTGGTGAAACTGGGCAGAATTTCGCTCAAGGAATCGGACCCAGCGGCAAAGCCAACCCGGCACAGATCAGAATCGCTTTCTCTGACAATAACCCCTGGGAAGCCGTCGATACTGAACTTGGTATTACTTCGAATAGCACTTTTGATACTAACAGGTCCCATAACGTAACTACCAAGACAAAAATCGATGGGCT
>JAQUZA010000221.1:0-1259 GCA_028691595.1 Candidatus Rifleibacteriota bacterium | reverse complement strand
ACAGAAGCCCAGTGCTTCTCTTAACCTGACACCGATCGTTGCCAAACTCTTCAGCCGCAAGGTTAAAATCTCGTTCGAAAGCTCTTCTCGCGATGCAACCGGTAAATATCTGAAGAAACCGGCTACCCATAACTTTGATACTCTTTACAGCCACTTCTACAGCAAAAATGCCGCTGGTGCAGTTATCGAGAACAATAATCGTCTGCAGAAAGACACTCAGACCTTCAGTGAAACCCAGCCAAACGGCAACGTCTCATACTTTGCCAAGATTTATTACAAGATGCCCATCGGCTTTGTCAGAATTGGCGAAGGTGACAGCCTCAAGATTCCTGCAGGCTACGCTAACAATACACCTGGCTACTACAACAAGGGAAATAACACGATTAATCCTTACAAGTTCTTCCTTAGCGTTACCGATTCGTCAGGTAATGCCCTGCCAGACTCCGAACTGAACCTTGCATTGCATGTTCGCGACATTCTTCCTCCGAACCCCTTTGGTGTTATGACCGAACTTAAGGATAATACCGTATCCTATTTCCCGATTATGCTTAAGGCCGCTCGCAACGCTGGTGTTCCGGTTTCTAAATACGAACAGTATTCATTCAAGAACCTGACCAATACAACCTTCAATGAAAACTTCAACGACCAGAGCGCAGCCTGGACTCCAGACTCAACGGTTGATGGTTATATTAACGGGAAGGTAAACTATTACCAGTCGTTAAAATCAATGGGAGACAAGATTGTCGCTCCGTTCAAAGATGCTGCCTACACCAAGCAGATCGATAATGCCACTGGTAATGGTACTTCATTCCTGCCGCCAAGATTCCTTGAAGACAATGTTGAAGCTATTTTCCAGGTTGGTGTCAGTGACAACGCCGGTGTTGCAACGGCCACTCTGACATACAGGTATTTTGATGCCACAGGAAAAGAACTCCCAAGATCGATTACCTCCGGTTGGTCAAGCTCTGCTGAAGCTTCCGGCAAGGTTGCAAGCTATACCGAAAAGGAAACTGCAATCTTCAGGGGCGCTGAAGCTCAGTTCCCGATGGCTATCCCGATACATATCTATGCAACTGACAACGCCCGTGACTGGGACTTCTACCCCGGTGGTAATCTCACCGACCCGGCCAATCCCTGGAGCACCTGGAAATGGAGTGCCCCGGTCCTTGGTTCAGATAAAAATAAATCCCGTACCTATAAAAGTTCTGTTCCGGTTTATCGTTCGAACCTGCTTATCAGAACCATTGATAAAACCATCA
>JAQUZA010000220.1 GCA_028691595.1 Candidatus Rifleibacteriota bacterium | reverse complement strand
AGGCCCGGCATCAGTGTCACCTTTCACGAACAAGGTCTTTTTGAGTTTGAGGTTGGTTTCGTGCGGAGTGACTTTGCTCATATCTTCAAGATATTGCCAGTGAACTGCGCCCCAGGCGACGCCTTCGTCCTCTTTTGTCATTTCGATTTTGCCCATTTCGGGCTTAACTTCAGAGCCGGCAAATATTTTCTGGTAATAACCTGTACCGGCTTCGACCTTTTCTGGCTTGACTTCGTTACCGCCCAGCGCGATCTTTACAAGTTTATCAGATGCAAGAAGGTTGGCACCACGCAGCAGCAGAGCATAGATCGCGTCGGCAGTAGCTTTGGTGGTTTTCCAGTTCTGGGTCTGCTTTTGTTTCAGCAGCCAGACCTTACAATCTTCAACGGCTTCTTTGTCATTTGTGACTTCAGTAAAAGCCTCGATCATGACAGCCTGAGTTTCGATTTCGGCCCGGTACCACCAGAACGAAATTTCATTTTCACGCCAGAACCGGCCGAGTTCTTCGTCGTTAACGCTGCGTTCTTTAAGACTTTTTACAATTGCTGCCGGAACCTTGCTGTCGCCAAATCTCTGCAATGCCAGGGCCATGTGCCCGTGAGCCTGTCTTGAACCCACTTCGAGCCATTTGTTGCGGGCTTCTTCAAGGAAAAATTCGACGGCAACCTTGCTGTTACCCGGAATTGGTCTTTCTTTGAGGAAAAAGCTTCGCCCATACAGGTACAGAGCATAGGTCGGGTTGATGTTCGTGCGCTTCTGATAGCCGTGGTGTTTGATGATTTCACGATATTCACGGTCAATCCAGGCATCCAGGTATTCAAGTGACCGCAGTGCCGGCTTAACATCGACATCGACACCAAGATGGCGCATACGACCGAAGCCGGTCATGATGTACAGCGTTATGTAAGAATTCGGGTAACCGCCTGGAAACCATGGGAACCCACCATCAGAAAGCTGCATTTCCGAAAGCTTTTTCATGGCACGGGTCATTTCATGTTCGATACGGTTGGTGTCGAAGAGAACACCGATCTTGTGTTTCTGCTCATTTTCGCTTTTTGCATCGAGAACCCATGGGGTTTCGAGCAGAGTTACTGATTTAAGGTGTTCGTTCTTTTCGAGATTAGAAAACAGAGCTTTGCCGCCATTGGCCTCGTCTGCCTTCCAGGTTTCGAAAACCTTTTTAATTTTGGGGTCAGAACCGGCGATGAACGAAGCGAGGTAATTCGCGTAGATGCGGTTAAAGATCTGTTCTGAACATTCATGCGGGAATTCCATGAGATATGGAAGCGCCTGCACTGCATACCAGGCCGGGTTAGAGGTAACTTCGACAGTCAGGCCCTGGTGCTTGAGAGTATCAGACTGTTTTGATTCAATGAGTTTTTTGAAGCTGAAGTTTTTGGTTGCCGGCCCTCTTATCGGCAGCGGCAAAGACTCGGTGACGAAGATGCGGCGTGACAATATTGAAAACATGCCTTCTTCACCGTCAGAAAGGTTTTCTGTTGCGCCTACAACCTTGTATTTAACGACCCCTGGAGTCTCAGGAACGTTCAATTCCCAGCCAAATGATCTTGATTCGCCTGCTGGAACCGAGAATTCAAGAGTTTCGGGTTTGACCTTGAATTCTGCGTTACGATTGGCATCATTGATCGGGTCGAGCATGCTGAGTCGCAGTTTGCCATTTTGATCTTTGTCTGAGAGGTTGGTAACCTTGGCGGTAAATCTCAGTTTATCGCCTTCGCGCAGAAATCTTGGTGGATTTGGCTGAACCATCAGGTCTTTCTGAGTAATGGTCTCGCCGGTAATACCACCAGCCTGAAGGTTGCGGCCGTGTGCGAATCCAAGAAACTTCCAGGTGGTGAGCGCTTCGGGCATGGTAAATTCAATAGCAACCACGCCGTCCTCACCCATCGTCAGGTGCGGGTAGAAGAAGGCAGTTTCGTTAAGATTGGAGCGGGCTGACACCTTATCGAGGTCGATTTCTGGCTCTTTGGCGCTGGCTTTTTCGCCTGGACCACTGCCATTTTTTTCTTTAGCTTCTGACATTGGGGCCGGTGCCCTTCCGCCTTCTTCACTATCAGCAAAACTGTCCATGGCCATGCTTTTAGCGACCGGCATGCCGTCAGCTTCCTGCATAAGGGATTCTGATGGAGCCATTGAGGGTGCCGGCATCGCCGATAGACGCATACCCTTAGCCCGATGGTGCATATAGTAACCGAAAAAGTCCTGTTGAATGTTGGAGGGAAGCGAAGGGTATGAGCGGTAACTGATGCCGGGGTGGTGATTGAGATCGTTAGCCCAGACATATAGACCTGTCAACTGGTTGGCAAAGCTGACACTGACGTAATTTGCGTCTGAATAGAAGACCGGAAAACCATTTGGCCAGTTCTGCGCCGCAAAGGCATCGAGACTGGCATCATACATGGCGGCCACCATTTCAATGGCACCCTTTTCGGCTTCCTGGCCTGATATCTCGATCTTCCATGTGTCTTTCTGGGCGGGTTGCATTTTTGAAGTCATATGCGAGAACTTGAGCTTGAGTTCTTTGTTTGACCAGGCAACCGGAACATACTGAACATGGAAATACTCGCGGTTTTCTTTGATCTGCATGATCCTGACGTTAAAGCCGCCGCGATGTTCATCGGTGATTGGCAGGCTTATCTGCACTTTTCCAGCATTCAGGTCTGTCCAGAATGCCTGAACAATTTTGTGTCGATGCTCAATTTCGATATAGGCGGGGCCTTTTCCATAACCCGTTGCCCAGAAAGCGGTGAAAGTGTCACCCGGTTGCAGATTGCCGCTGGTAACTTTGAAGAAAAACGGCACCTTTACCGGGAATTTTTCGCTCTGGTAATCGATTACCATCAGATTGCTGACCGAATTAACCTGGTTGTTGTAGCGATCACGAGTCTGGGCCTTGATGCGGTAAGCACCTTCGGGCAGCTTAATTTCACTGTTGAACAGGCCTTCGATTGAGGTATTGAAACTTTGCTCGAAAACAACCTTATCTTCTTCCCAGGTTCTGATTTCTGATTTGTCAGTTTTTGCCGCCAGGGTGCCGGAAAAATAGTTCTTACGGTGCGCCCGGTCAGGCTGTTTAAGAGAATAAACCAGAAAACTCCCTGCGCCGGCAATGCCTTTGCCGTCAAGGGTAGTGGTTCTAAGGCCAACATTGAAAGGTTTTTCAGCTTCAGTCACATCGGGTGCGGTCAGACCAAGAGCCATGGCAGTGTAGCCAACCCTGACGGTCTGGTTCCCTGAGCGTGTTTCGCCGGTGCCATCAACAACATCGGCACTGACAGTGTAATGAAACACAGGTTCGTTTTCGCGGGGCACCGTTCTGTCTGGTTTGGCGGTAAATTTTACCGAAAATTCACCATTGGTGTCTGTCTGGGTTGTGCCATGGGCAATTTCTTGAGAAGAGCCAACATCGAAATACCACCAGCACCAGGGTGGAAAGCGGACTTCGCGTACCACGCGGTATTTTACCTGGGCGTTGTCGATTTTTGCACCCGTATAAGCGAGGGCCCGGCCGGTTATTTGCACCAGTTGATCGAGCTGAAAACTCTGGGTCGGGGTATCAATTTCGACTTTGAATTTTGGTCGTTTGTATTCTTCAACTCTGATCTGGGCAGCGCCACCAAAAGTCTGGCTATAAATGCTGTAGCTGCCGGTCAGACGGTCGGCCGGAGCAATGAAGGTGGTCGAAAAAGAGCCGAACTCATTAGTTTTCAGGGTTTCCTTTTTTACTTCCTGACCGTTGGGGTCGTTGAAAGTAATGGTTACTGAGTTGTTATTTATTGTTTTGTATTCGTTGCTGCGGTTGTCGAAAGAGGCGGCAATGCCTTTGACATAAATCGTCTGCCCCGGTCTGTAGATGGCCCGGTCAGTAAAGAAATACACATTGCTGCCGTTGTTGAAGCTTTCGTTGCCGTAGGCGTAAAAATCTGCGGTTTTATAAACAATATGACCTTTGTGTTCGGCGATAAAGAAACCGCTGTTACTCTGGGGTTCAAAGCGGGCAATGCCGTTTTTGTCAGTACTGCCGGTAAGTGCCTGCCGCCAACCCTTGCGGTATTCATGGGTGTATCCTTTAACGCGGACCGCTTCCATTGGCTCGCCGGAAACATTGTTCACGATAAACACTTCTGTTTTTCCGGAACGTTTGCGCACCGCCATACCAAGCTTGCCCACGATAACAGGAGCAATCTGCAGGCAATTGCCTGACTGATTGAAATCTTCGCGTACGCTCGCGGCAAGATAATAAAGCCCCGGCTTCATTTGAGGCAGATCAACAAAGGCTTCACAGCGGCCATACTCTTTGCCCGGGTCCAGGTTGGCATCCCATTTCTGCACCGTTGGCCGCGAAAGAATTTTTTCGTATTGATCCCAGTTGATGTTGTCTGGAGAGTAGTTTTGCACGTCGTAAAGGTCATCGGTGGAGCGTTCAAGCAGCTTAAAATAAACTTTTTCGAGATTTCTGAACGAAACCCTGACCTTGGCCGCCTCTGGCAGCATTACTTTTTCGGTTTCGATGGTAATCTCTTTGTTCAGAACCCCGGCCATTACATTGCGGCAGATGCTTTCGCCGTGACTGCCCGGCCAGGTATTGATGCCCTTTTCTGCATACTCGAGCGCTTTTGTCATATTCCCGAGGGCGAAATGCTCCTGGGCTATGTAGCCAATTGCAGTAGCGGCATAGGGGTGGTCTTTGTTGGCGGCCGCAAACTTTTCGAGCTCTTTGACATAGTTTTCACTGATATTGTCACCAACGGCGACGCGCCGGGCCCAGGCAAGCCTGATAAGGTCGTTGTCGAGCAGGGCATCACGATTGTCGCTTTCCAGGGCGGCTTTGAGCAGGCGCTGCAAAACCTTGACCGCCCTGAGGTTGCATGAATCTTTGTCGAGGCTCTCTGGTTGCCATTTTAAAAAGGCTTCGCGTTCGCCAAGGGCGGGCGAATCAGCTTCGAGTTCAAAAGCCCTGATGGGTTTTGCTGCACTCTGGGCATCGGCCATATAAAATTCAAGTGCTTCATGGGCAAAAAAATCAAAAAGCGTGGCCCGAAGTTCTTTGGGCTGGTTACCTGGTTCAATAAAGCCATCGAGGGTAGAAATTGAAATCTTGCGCAGCTCTTTTTCTTCATTGAGCACGTTTTCGTAAAGATCGCCGATGTGCCCGAAGAGTTTGGGGAGATCCCAGGTGGTGAAGTCTTTGTCATTAAGACCCTCGGTGCGCGATCTGTTCATGAAACGGTAGCTGTTGCGGTTATAAAAATGCCAGTACCACTTGGCCAGAATGATATTGAGAAGCGGCTTGATGCTCTTATCAGCTTTACCTATTTCTTCTTCGAGTCTTACGATCTTTTCCTGGGGCTGGTTCCCTTGAACGGTGCCTTCCTGAACGATTTTTTCGCAAAGAGCTTTGACTGCGTCAGTCATGTGTCCTTCCTTTATCGCCTGTTCATATAGCGGAACAAGAAATTCGATGGCGGTCTGAGGCAGACCATTCGATTTAGCTTCGGCAACCTTTTGCCATAACTCGCTTCGACTTTGTGCCATGACCTGACAGGTTGCAAAAAGCGCCAGCAAAAGAACGAGCGCAAACGACCGGGAAAAAAATTTCATAAAAGCCTCCAGGAAGATGCCTGATTGTGTCTGATTTAACGAAATGCATCAGGATCGGATTTAGAAAACCCTTGGATATCCAATCAATCTTACCTTGATTAACCGCAAAAATAAATCTTTAAATCAAGAATTTTATCCAATTCGTGCAGTTGTGTTATAGTATTTT
>JAQUZA010000219.1 GCA_028691595.1 Candidatus Rifleibacteriota bacterium | reverse complement strand
AATCAACGAATAGCGTTTGATGGTTCCCTGCTGCGACATATACCCTCCCTTAAATTTTATATAGCGATTCTACCTTTGCAAGTCATCCAAATGCAAACCTGGAAAATTTTTCAAGCCGTTTTTTAATGTGCATCAGAACACTCGATGAAAATCTTCGGGTTAACATTCAAATCTACACTTGTTTGAAGCCAAAAGCCTCACAAAAAATTGAAAACTTATCTCGGCAACCTTGAAAATGAGGCTCATAATAACTTCGATGGCATAACAAACTGTTAATTCTATGATTATGTTATAATCGCCAGCGAAAATTTGAAATCGCGCTGCATCAGGAGACAACTATGAAAGTTCTGAAATTTGGCGGCACCTCGCTGGCTGACTGGGCAAGGTTTTCCCAGGCTGCTGATCTGGTGGCCGCTGCCGCAAAAGCCGAACCTGCCGCGGTGGTGCTTTCTGCGCCGGCAACCGTTACCAACAGCCTTCTTGAAATGCTGGAACTGGCACTCAAAGGTGGCGATTACCACAATGTTTCAGCCCGTATCGAAACCCTGTTCAGAAAACTCTATGCCGATGCTACCACCTGCGGCCTGAGCACCGCGCAAAATTCAGCTCTCGAAAACCGACTTCAGAACTTGATCAATTTCTGGAAAAATCGCGTTCAGGGCGTGGCAATGCTTGGCGAATGCCCCGAAACCGTCACCGCTTCTGTTGCCATCTGTGGTGAATACCTTTCGGCCGCCCTCATGGAACAGGTAATGGTTGCCAGAGGTTTTAAAGCCCTGCTGCTTGACCCGGTTAAAATGTTCCCGGCCTATGGCCCGACCCTCGATGCAATGGTTGATATTGAAGCCAGTCGCAAAAACTTCGCCGGCCCTGAAATTGCCGCAGCAGAAGTCATTATTATGCCGGGCTTCGGAGCAAAAGACCGCAACGGTCGCCCGGTTACCCTCGGCCGAAACGGTTCTGATTATTCGGCAGCGGTTCTTGCCGCTTGCCTCAATGCCGAAAGCTGCGAAATCTGGACCGATGTCGACGGGGTTTTTAATGCCGACCCCAATCTGGTGCCTGATGCCCGCATGCTGCCACAGCTGAGCTACCGAGAAACCATGGAAATGTCATACTTTGGTGCCAAGGTGCTGCACCCAAAAACCATTTCGCCCATCGCCCGCTATCATATCCCCTGCTATATCAAGAACAGCAAAAACCCCGAGGCCATGGGCACGAAAATTTCTGACGAAACCGATACGAGTGGCCTGCAGGTTAAAGCCATCTCAAACCTTGATAAACAGACGATGGTAAATGTTTCCGGCCCCGGCATGAAAGGGCTGGTCGGCATGGCCAGTCGTGTTTTCAGCGCTATCTCGCGGGCGGGCGTTTCAGTCAGCATGATCACTCAGAGCTCATCAGAATACAGTATCTGTTTCTGTGTCGCCAGCTCAAGCTCAGACAAGGTAGATCAGGCACTCCAGGAAGAATTCGAACTCGAGCTGCATAACGGCTTTCTTGAACCCGTAGAATTTAGACAGAATCTTTCAATCGTTTCGCTGATTGGCGACAATATGCGCACCCGCAAAGGCCTGGCCGCAAGATTTTTCAAGGCAATGGCCCAGTCGGGTGTCAACATCATAGCAATTGCTCAAGGTGCCTCAGAACGTTCCATTTCTGTGGTCATAGACCAGAATATGAGTTCACGCGCCGTTATTGCCTGTCATCGGGTATTCTTCGACGTTCAACAATATCTTGACGTTCTGCTTGTCGGCTCAGGCAATATCGGCACCGCCATGCTCGAACAGATCAAAAAACAGAAAGAAATGCTCAGGCAACAGCAGATAACCATAAGAGTGTGCGGAATAGCCAACTCAAAAAAAATGCTGCTCGACCCCGCCGGAATCGATCTCGGCAGCTGGCGCGAAACTCTTGTCAACAAAGGATCTTCATGCGATCTGAACGCCATGTTTGCCTGGGTCGATGAACAGCAGCTTCTCAACCCGGTTTTAATTGACTGTACAAGCAGTCAGGCCGTTGCCGACAGCTATCTTGATGCCATGAATGCCGGGCTGCACGTTATAACCCCAAACAAAAAGGCCAATACCCGTGAATTCGCCTATTATCGCGCCCTGCGTGAAACAGCTCTCAGACAGCGCCGCCAGTTTCTCTACGAAACCAATGTTGGAGCAGGCCTGCCGGTTATCGACAATCTTAAAAAGCTTATTTTTGCCGGCGACGTGCTGCAGCGCTTCAAAGGCATTCTTTCAGGCTCGCTTTCATTCATCTTCGGCAAACTCGACGAGGGCATGACCCTTTCTGAAGCTACCTTTATCGCCCGCGAAAAGTGCTTCACCGAACCCGACCCCCGCGACGACCTTTGTGGCATGGATGTGGCCAGAAAAGTTCTTATTCTCGCCCGCGAAGTCGGCTTTGAATATGAATTGAACGATATCGAAGTCGAAAGCGTTCTGCCTGAAGGCTTTGATGCTTCAGGCAGCATCGAAGAGTTTCTAAAAAAACTGCCGCAAGCCGATGCCGCCATCAAAGCCCGCGTCGAATCAGCCAGAAACAAAAACATGGTTCTGCGCTATGTCGGCGAAATCGATGGCTCAAGCTGTCGGGTTAAAATCGCCGAAGTTTCCGCTGAAGATCCTCTGTTTACGGTTAAAAACGGAGAAAATGCTCTGGCATTCTACAGTCTTTACTATCAGCCGATTCCCTTCGTATTGCGCGGTTACGGTGCCGGCAACGAGGTTACTGCCGCCGGAGCATTTGCCGATCTTCTGCGCACCCTCAACTGGACCAGGGAAACGATTTTATGAGCCTGAATACTACCATTTACGCACCGGCTTCAATCGCGAATGTCGGAGTTGGCTTTGACCTGCTTGGGGCAGCTCTTGCCCCGATCGATGGAACCCGTCTTGGCGACTGCGTTTCAATCAGTGAAGGCAATCAGGGCCTGCAATTCAGCTGCTCAGGGCCATGGCAACACAAATTACCTGCCGATAGCCGCAAAAACATCGTGCTGCAGTGTGCCGAATATTTTCTGGCGCAGTTACCCGCTGATCGCCAGCCTGCCGGCCTGAATATCGAGCTGAACAAAAATCTGCCGGTCGGCAGCGGTCTCGGGTCAAGCGCCAGTTCGGTAGTCGCGGCATTTGTCGCTCTAAATGAATTCTTTGGCAATTTTGTCGCCCCCAATCATTTACTGCTGATGATGGGTGATTTTGAGGGTCGCGTCAGCGGCTCGGTGCACTATGACAACGTGGCTCCAGCTTTTCTTGGCGGAATGCAGCTGATGCTGCAGGCGGCCGGCAGAGTCTGCGAATCAATCCCGGTTTTCGAAGACTGGTTCTGGGTGGTCGCCTACCCCGGCATATCATTGCCAACCGCCGAAATGCGAGCGCTGCTGCCGCCACAGTATGACCGGGCCGTGACCATTGACTACGGCCGCAATCTGGGAGCATTTATTCATGCCTCTTACCGCCATGATCAACAACTGGCGGCTGCGGTGCTCAAAGATGTATTGGCCGAGCCTTATCGCAGCCCTTCAATTCCAGGATTTGTCGAAGCCCGCAACGCCATGACCGGGCTTGGCATGCTGGCTACCGGTATTTCCGGAAGCGGGCCAACTATATTTAGCGTCACCGATAACCCGGATCTGGCAGAAAAAGCCAGGCAATGGCTCGATCAGAACTTTCTCAAAAATTCTGAGGGTTTCAGCCGCGTTTGTCGAATTGATGAATCTGGGGCACGCCGCCTCTGAAAGCTTATACGACACAGGGTCTGGCAATAGTTGACCGGCCGGAAAAGTGTCGCAGGAAAGAAGTCTGATATGCAATTATATAATCTCAAGCATCCCGAAGAAAAAGTTAGCTTTGCCCAGGCTTTAAAACAGGGTCTAGGACGCGACCGCGGCCTGTTTTTTCCGGCAAAAATTCCCCTGATCGACAATATCGCTGCCCTACTGCAAAAGCCTTTTATTGAGCGTAGCCAGGAAATTCTGGCCGCCTGGCTCAGCGACGAAATACCAGAAAACCGACTTAATCAACTGGTCAGCAGGGCATTTTCATTCCCGGTCCCGGTTGTCAGAGTTGAAGAGCGGCTTTTTTCCCTTGAACTTTTTCATGGCCCAACCCTGGCCTTCAAGGACTTTGGTGCCAGATTCATGGCCCAATGCCTGAATGAACTTGCCGAAAACCAGCCGGTAACAATTTTGACCGCGACTTCTGGAGATACTGGTGCTGCAGTTGCCGATGCTTTTCATGGTTTAAACAATATAAAAGTGGTGATTCTTTACCCCGAAGGCCGCATCAGCAGTCTCCAGGAAAAAATGTTCTGCACCCTGGGTGACAACATCACCACCATTGCCATCAGCAGCGACTTCGATGCCTGCCAGGAACTTGTAAAACAGGCATTTGCCAACGAACCGCTCAATCGTGCCCTGCACCTCAACTCTGCTAATTCTATTAACATCAGTCGCCTGCTGGCACAAATCTGCTATTTTTTCGAAGGGGTTGCACAGTTACAAAGGTTTGATACAAACGCCCCGGTTATCTCGGTTCCCAGTGGCAATTTTGGTGACCTTACCGCCGGGCTTTTCGCCCAGGCCATGGGAATGCCGGTCAAGCGCTTCATAGCAGCGACCAACAGCAACGATACCGTGCCCCGTTATCTTGCCGATGGAGTCTGGGCCCCCCACCCCACCCGTGCAACCATGTCAAACGCCATGGACGTTTCAGAACCAAGCAACTGGCCGCGCGTCGAAGCGATTCTAAAGCACAACGGCAGACAACTTTCAGAGCTACAGGGTATTTCTGTTTCTGAAGAAGAAACCAGATCTTCACTTGCCCACTTGAATGCCATCGGGTATCTGGCTGAACCGCACGCCGCCGTGGCAGCCGAGGCTTTGCAAAAAACGCTGCTCCCGGCTGAAACCGGCCTTTTCCTGGCGACCGCTCACCCTGCAAAGTTCAAAGAGCGTGTTGATGAGATTCTAAGAACAGACATCCCTCTGCCCCGACCGCTGGCCGAAGCAGCAGCCAGACCACTTTTATCAGAACGGCTTATATGCGATTTTGATCTGCTGAAAAAACGACTGCTGCTTCTCAACCAGACCGCTTAAACTCAGGCCTTCCGCGTCGCACCATCCAGAATCATCTTAATAAAAAAGAAATTTTAAAAATTCGAGGCATAATCATGAACGAAAAAACTGCCACCGCTGGCAAAACCCCGGCATGGCTCTTTCCTGCCTGGGCCAGGGCTGCGGGCTTAATCATTTTTGTTTTTGGCTTAATCGATTTATCTGCTTTTGAGCCTGGCATTTTTATGCCTTTGAGCCTCTTACTGATGTTCGTTGGCATGCGTGTCAGCAGCAAAAATCTTGCTACCGCCAAAACCCACGGGGTTATCTGGTTGCCCCTGAGCTTCAAGCTTTGGGGCTGGCTAAATGTTTTCGCGCTGATAGGTTTCCGGTTTATGCCTGGAATCCTTCGCCAGAGCCTGATCGATTACGCGATAAGAGCACCTTCATGGCTGGTTTTTGGCGCATGGCTGGCCTGGCACGCGCACAAGGTTGAAAAGACCCGCAGAATCGAGGCCGATGTTCGAGAGCTCAAAACCGGCAACGCTCTGGCACTTTTCAGGTTTGGCCTGCTGTTCATGTTCTTTTTGATTATTTTAACCGATGTGCCCATGTTCTCTATGCATCCGGCACCGGGCCATACGGCAACTTTCGTGCCAATGCAAAGCGAGTATATGAAGGAACTTGGTAATGGCGCTTCTTCTGGTGTTTTAGGTCTGACAAGGGTTCAGGAAACACTCAACGCC
>JAQUZA010000218.1 GCA_028691595.1 Candidatus Rifleibacteriota bacterium | reverse complement strand
CTGCGAACTGCTGCTGACTGGGTAACCGGCCAGGATCTTCAGAACATCGACTTCACAGCAGTACGCGGCCTCGAAGGCATCAAAGAAGCCACAGTCAAAGTTGGCGACCTCGAAGTTCATGCCGCGATTGCCTCTGGTCTTGGCAATGCCCGCAAACTGCTCGAAAAAATCAGACAGGGCAAAGCCAACTATCACATCATCGAAATCATGGCCTGCCCGGGTGGCTGCTTGAATGGCGGTGGCCAGCCTTTCACCAAGGGCGACTTCACTATTCTTGACAAGCGCATGCAGGCTATCTACGCCGATGATAAAAACAGCAAAATCAGAAAGTCACACCAGAATCCTTCAATCATAAAGCTTTATGAAGAATTCCTCGGCAAACCGGGCAGCGAAGTATCTCATAAACTTCTGCATACCCACTATCACGGCCGCAAAAACGTCTGACATCGTCAGATAAAAACTCAGGGAACGGTGTTCGCACCGTTCCCTGTTTTTTTTCTGATTTACCGGCTTAAGATCGCTGGCTCTGCCGGTCGACAAACATCACACCCGGTAATAATCGCGATACCAGTCGATAAAGCGGCTTATGCCGGTTTCAAGCGGGGTTGCTGGTGCAAAGCCGGTGTCGCGCATCAGGTCATCAACATCGGCGTAGGTAGCCGGAACATCGCCTGCCTGCATTGGCAACATTTCCTTCACAGCAGTTTTGCCGAGCTTCTTTTCGATGATTTCGATAAAACGCAACAACTCAACCGGCTTGTTATTGCCTATGTTGTAGATGCGATAAGGAGCGCGACTGGTGGCAGGATCAGGGTTTTGCCCGTTCCAGTCAGCGTTTGGCAAAGCGATGCGATCACTGACTCTGACAATGCCTTCAACAATATCGTCAATATAAGTAAAATCACGCTGCATCAGACCATTATTAAAAACCTTGATAGGTTTGCCCTCGAGAATTGCCCTGGTAAACAGAAACAATGCCATGTCCGGGCGCCCCCACGCCCCATAAACGGTAAAAAAGCGCAGGCCGGTGGTTGGCAGGCCGTAAAGATGCGAATAAGTATGGGCCATCAGTTCGTTAGCCTTCTTGGTGGCCGCATATAACGATACCGGGTGATCGACGTTGTGGTGAACAGAAAAGGGCATCTGGGTATTGGAACCGTAAACAGAGCTCGAAGAAGCATAGGTAAGATGCTCAATTTTATTGTGCCGGCAGGCTTCAAGAATATTCATGAAACCAACGATATTGGCATCGATGTAAGCACGCGGGTTTTCGATGCTGTAACGAACTCCGGCCTGAGCAGCAAGATTGATAACCCGGTCAAAGCTGTTGTCGGCAAACACTTTTTCGACGGCCTGCCGATCACTCAAGTCTGCCTGAACAAAGAAAAAATTCTGATGGTTGCTCAGGATTGCCAGACGATCCTGTTTCAGTTTGACATCGTAATAGTTGTTGAGATTGTCAAACCCGACAACCTCGTCGCCACGCTTGAGAAGATGAATAGTGAGATGGAAACCAATAAAACCTGCCGCTCCGGTAACCAGTATCTTCATGGGGCCACTCCTGTTTTCTTTTTTCTGATGTTATCCCACTCCACCTTCAGGTGCAAGCACTTCATAAGCCGGCAAACGCGGATTTAATTCTGTTCGTCAGAGTAAAAAGCACCTTTTTTTGCCTGTTGTTTAAGCTTTTCTGGCCAGGCGGATTTTATCGGGCTGCCGGTTTATAAGCAGTGCCTGAAAATGGAAATCTATTTTTTAAAAAGGCCATACTTGAGTATGACATAAATCGCCCGGACCCCATCTTTCCAGCCTATTTTTTTCCCTTCTTCGTAGGTCCGGCCGTAATAAGAAATACCAACCACGTAGATTCTTACGCCTTTTCTGGCAATTTTGGCGGTGACTTCCGGTTCGAAACCAAACCTGTTCTCGTGAATGTCGATAGATTGAATGAGTTCACGCCT
Organism: Candidatus Rifleibacteriota bacterium; assembly: GCA_028691595.1. Taxonomy (GTDB): domain Bacteria; phylum Muiribacteriota; class Ozemobacteria; order Ozemobacterales; family Ozemobacteraceae; genus Rifleibacterium. The sequence goes on along the minus strand of JAQUZA010000218.1, from coordinate 3,877 downwards.
GAATACCTTATAGCAGGTTTCCATGTCGGTCAGGTTCAAATCAGTAAACATGTTTGAAAGCAGGGTTAAAAAACGATTCCCCAACGAGTGCCAGAAGTACAGAACCCGGTGAGGGCCAGTGCCTGAGAAACGGGACCCGTACACAACATCGGCTTTGCCTTTAATAATCGGATCAATCAGAGCCTGGTATTCACATGGATCATATTCCATGTCGGCATCCTGGATAATTACCAGGTCACCAGCTGCCTCTTTGATCCCGGTTCTGAGCGCAGCACCTTTTCCCATGTTTCTGTCGTGATAAAAAACCTTGTCGACCTGCAGCGCAAGTTCGTTCTGCAGCAAAGCCCTGGTTCCATCAGTTGAATAGTCATCAACGATGATTATCTCTTTTTCGACTGGTGATTCTTTGACCCTGGCAATGATTTCTTTAAGGGTATTTTTTTCGTTAAATACTGGAATAATTACTGACAGTTTCATCCCTTCAACCTCGTCTGACGAATTCTTGTCTTCCGCGCATTTTCGTGGGAAAGCCGATTGTTTTATGCCTAAAGAATACCACCACTGGCACCATGAATCAAAATGTAATCTCTGTTTGGTTGAGAAAGAAAATACCATTTCTGGTTCGCGATCTTTCAGAAGTCCAGGGTAAAATGCAGACATGCCTCAATCCTGAAAGGCCAAACGGCAACAATTGTGATATAATTCATGCCAGCTAAATTAGACAGCAAAGGAGAAAGGAATGACCCATACTGGAAACCGAGCGTTTCTCTCTGGAAACGCCGCGATAGCACGTGGTGCCTGGGAATCCGGCATCAGATTTGCTTCTGCCTACCCTGGCACCCCTTCAACCGAGATTCTTGAATATTGTGGCACCTACAAGGAAATCGATGCTCAATGGGCGGTTAACGAAAAAACTGCGATGGAAACGGTTATCGGAGCCTCTTATGGCGGAGCCAGATCAATCTGCGCCCAGAAACACGTTGGCCTCAACGTCGCTGCCGACCCTTTTTTCACGGTCGCCTATACCGGCGTTAATGCTGGCCTGGTAATTGTTTCCGCTGATGATCCGGGTATGCACAGTTCACAAAATGAGCAGGACAACAGGCACTACGCAATGATGGCCAAAATCCCCATGTTTGAACCATCAAACAGTCAGGAAGCCAAGGACATGACCATCGCGGCCATCAAACTTTCTGAAGAATTCGACACGACGGTCATGATACGCACCACGACACGAATCTCACACTCAGAAAGCATCGTAAGCCTTGGAGAGCGTGAAACAACGCCAGAACGTGAATTTGTCAGGGATATGGCCAAATATTGTGTCTTGCCGCACAACGCCCGTCGACTTCATACCAAAGTTGAAGAGCGTCAGAAAAAAATTGCTGAACTTGGCTGTAAAAGCCCGTTCAATCGCATCGAAGAGGGCAATCGCAGCATCGGCATCATAACTTCAGGCATCAGCTATTGCCATGCCCGCGAGATTTTTCCAGATGCCTCATATCTCAAGCTTGGGCTTACCTACCCTTTCCCCACCGAACTGATCAAACAGTTTGCTGCCAGCGTCGACAAGCTCATTGTGATCGAAGAGAACGATCCATTCCTTGAAACAGCAGTGCGATCAATGGGAATCAGCTGCACAGGCAAAGACCGCCTGCCGATCTGCGGCGAATTGAACCCTGATATAATTCATGCATCTCTTGCAGAACTCGTCAGCAAGCCCATGCCAACCATAACTCCAGCAGCAAAGGTTGATATTCCGGTGCGCCCGCCGGTTCTCTGCCCCGGCTGCCCACATCGCGGCGTGTTCTACACCCTGCGCAAGCTCAACTGCACAGTTACCGGCGACATCGGCTGCTACAGTCTTGGTGCTTTTGCTCCGCACAATGCCATGCACACAATTGTCTGTATGGGTGCCTCGGTCACCAGCGCCATGGGCATCGAAAAGGCCATGAAAGAAAAAGTTCATGGCAAGCTCGTCGCCGTTCTTGGCGAATCGACCTTCATGCACTCAGGCATTACCGGCCTCATCGACACCGTCTACAACAAGGGCCGCCACGTTACGATGATTCTTGATAACTCAATTACCGCTATGACCGGCCATCAACAGAACCCGTCCAGCGGCAAAACGCTCAAAGGCGAAGCAACTAAATCACTGAATATTGAAGCAATGTGCCGGGCCTGTGGTGTAACCAATGTTCACACCGTAGACCCCTTTGATCTCAAACTTCTCGAAGACACTCTTAAAGAAGCGCTCAACGATACAGAACCTGCTGTTATCATCACCAGAAGACCCTGTTTTCTCCTAAAAGATTACAAACCACAGGTGCGTCTCGTCTCTATCAACCGTGACAAATGCGTTAAGTGCGGCATGTGCTGGAAACTTGGCTGCCCGGCAATTGAAGTCAGCCCCGAAGATGGCAAAACAGTAATAAACAGCGCCCTTTGTGTTCATTGCGGACTTTGCGCCTCAGTCTGCCGACCGGGTGCCATTACTCAAGCAAAAGAGGAGGCTAAATAATGACTACGAACATTCTATTATGCGGAGTCGGCGGTCAGGGAACCCTTCTTGCCAGCAACCTCCTGGCAGAGTGTGCAATGGAAGCCGAATTCGATGTAAAAAAATCAGAAATTCACGGAATGGCCCAGCGCGGTGGTAGTGTTGTCAGTCACGTCCGCTTTGGCGAACGCATCTGCTCACCAATCATCAGAAAGGGCGAGTGCGATATTCTGCTTGCTTTCGAAGAACTGGAAGCATTGCGCTGGACAGAGTTCCTCAAACCCGGTGGGCTGGTGATAACAAACGCCCAGAATATTCTGCCCATGTCGGTTTCGGCTGGCAATGCCGTTTACCCCAAAAATATCACCCAGATTCTGGGGCAGATGTCGGTACAGACCATTTCTGTCGATGCCATTGGCAAAGCAAAAGAACTCGGAAACCAGAAATGTCTTAATGTCGTTCTGCTTGGTGTTCTTGCCAGACAGATCAGTCAGATTAAACCGGAAATATGGCCTGAAATGATAAAAAAGATGCTGCCGGCCAAGCTCCAGGAACTTAACCTGAAAGCCTTCAATACAGGCTGGAACCTCGCCTGAGAATAAAAACGCCCCGCAGGGCACCCGCCTGCGGGGCCGTTCAAAGCAGCATTATCCGCCAGACAATCAGGGTTCAACGACTTCTTATCAAATCCATCTGCTCACGCAGATTTTTTTTTGCCTGCAGGGGCATGTCACCCACGCGCTTTTTAATATCAGTGAAAATCTTTTCTGCCTGCTCTTTTTCGCCTTTGACCCAGCTGAGCTCAGCAAGAATCATGGCCCAGATAACTTTAACATCCTTCTTCTGGTCTTCGAGAGCCTGCCTGGCCAACTGAATCGCCCTGTCGTACTTGCCAGCCGCGCGCAAAGTTTGCAGTTCCTGAAGTAATTTTCGGCCATGTTGGTCAAGCGGCAGTTTTGGAAAAGCCGGATTTATTTCGAGCAGTGTCATGGGCTTTTCGGTCGCTGCTGGTACATGGTCTACATTTCCAGCAGGAGGTGTCTTAAACTCTGATATCGGCAAAGAGGTCGGTTTCACCTGCGTTGGCGTTGCAACTTCGTTTTGGGCAACAGCAGGGGTCTGGGCCTTTACCGCTTCTTCAGCAACAGGCGGCTGCTTTCTGTTCGCATTTTTGAATCTTTTTAAAAGCACCCAGGTGGTGGTTGTCATCAACAACACAGCAATAACGGCCGCAACAAGTTTTATTCTGGCAGAAGAATCGGTGCCACCAGTGGGCTCAGTTGAATTTTTTGCGGGTCTTCCCGGCAGAGTCAGGCTGGGAGCTCCGTTGTTCAAAATCTTATAAATCTTAATCTCGCGGGTAGCATTTTTCATCTC
>JAQUZA010000217.1 GCA_028691595.1 Candidatus Rifleibacteriota bacterium | reverse complement strand
AATGTTTCTGCCGTTAACTTCGACGCTGTCGCCGGTGGGCTGAACGTTTTCCCAGACGGTCTTCTGTTCGTCGAGCTGGGCACGCATCTGGTCAAAATAGACGATTTCGAGGCTCGTGCCATGGCGAACTTCACCGGCAGACGGCTGCAACTGCCCAAGCAGCAGTTTTATCAGGGTTGTTTTGCCGCAACCATTGGCACCTGCCACCCCAATCTTGTCGCCGCGACAGATTTTGAGTGAAAAATTTTCGATAATTTTATGGTCGCCATAAGAAAAACTCAGGTTTTCGGCCTCGATAACGTCTCTGCCTGAATTGGCCGACTGACTGATCTGCATGTTCACGGTGCCTGAATGCATTCGCCGTTGGCGGCGTTCTTCGCGCATCTTCTTAAGAGCCTTTACACGCCCTTCGTTGCGCGAACCCCTGGCCTTAACGCCTTTTCTGATCCAGACTTCTTCCTGGGCCAGCTTTTTATCGAATCGTTCCCAGTCTTTCATCTCGGCGGCCAGAACTTCTTCACGCCGCGCCAGAAAGGTATCGTAATTGCACTGCCAGTCATAAATGCTGCCACGGTCAAGCTCGACGATGCGGTTGGCCAGACGGCGCAGCAGCATACGGTCGTGGGTCACAAATAGAATTGTCATACCAGCGCGCAGCAGAAAGTCTTCAAGCCAGGCGATGGTATCGATATCGAGATGATTGGTGGGCTCATCGAGCAGCAGCACATCCGATTGCGAAACAAGCGCTGCCGCAAGCAGCACCCGGCGTTTCTGCCCCCCCGAAAGGCTTTCATAGCGCCATTCCCCATTTATATCCATGCGGGAAATTATCCGGCCGATGTCATCGACGCAGGCCCATGCCTGCTGCTGATCTATCTCATCGCGCAGTTTATGAAGCTCTTCAACTGCTCCCGGCTCATCAGCTTTCAGGCGCTGTTCGGCAGCGTGATATTTTATAATCAGCTCACCTTTGCTGCCCAGGCCACCGGCAATGATGTTAAAAGCAAGGCCCTGCAGATCAACCGGAATATTCTGGGCAAAATAAGAAATTTTAACATCCTGACCGGTTTGAACAACACCACTGTCAGGTTTGATTTCACCGGCCAGGGTACGCATCAGCGTTGTCTTTCCGGCACCATTACGCCCAAGCAGACAAATGCGCTGATTCTTCTCGATCTGCAGGTTCAGATTTTCGAGAATGACGGAGCCGGTGTATGAAAGACTGACATTCTGCAACGAAACAAGAGCCATCTTGCGCTGTTCTCCTGGTTTGACCGCTAGGTTATCGTCATTGCCTGATTAAGGCAGAGCCACGCAATGCTGCCGGGCCCAACCTTATCATTCGCTATTTTTCAAGGGAAACAGCATAACCTAAAGACCTTTAGCGTGCCAGCTTTTTGTATTGCAACCCCGCCACATAAAAGAGCATAATTCAGATGGCTGTGTTAACATACAGGCGAGAAAACTTGGAGAGTGCACATGAGCAAACTGCCAGGCTGTATTTATACCGCCTTCGACACCTACCCTGCCCCAAAGGGTGCGGCCGTTCATATTCGTGAGTTTGCCGGCACGCTTTTCGACCTGATGGGCGATGGCCTGTTGCTGGCTCTTGGCTCGCCAGACCTGCCGGCCTGGCAGTTCGAGCCGGGCTGCGAAATCCGTCGGCTCGTTTCCCAGGAAACAAATTTTATCAAAAGGGCGGCTGAGTTCTCTGAATTTGTGCATTTTCATGCCAGCCTGCTGAAAGACAGTCTTAAAATAGCGCATTTTCGCGACCCATGGGGCGGCCTGCCACTTCTCGATGCCCTGTCGCCAAAATGCAAAACCCTTTACGAGGTCAACGCCCTGCCATCGATTGAGCTGCCAACGAGGTTTACCGGGATACCAGCCTCGTTTCTCGACAGAATCAGGGCCGGCGAAAACGAATGCCTCGAACGGGCCGATGCCATTGTCTGCCCTTCTCAGGTTATTAAAAACTGCCTGATCGGCCTCGGCGTGAAGCCCGAAAAAATTTCGGTCATCCGCAACGGGGCCCAGATCGTTGACCCGGCCACAATTGCCAGACCGGCTGATGCCCCTGACACCTACATGATTTACGTTGGTGCAGTTCAATCCTGGCAGGGTATCGAAACACTTTTCAGGGCAATGACCCTTCTGGCCGATCTGCCCGGGCTGCAACTGGTTCTCTGCGTTTCAGGCAGCAAAGCACGCCTTAAATTTTTGCGCCGCTTTGCCGAACGCCTGCAGATCGAAAACCGCCTGATCTGGAACCTTAAATTCAACCAGAACGAACTGCTGCCATGGCTGGCGCATGCCGATCTGTCGCTGGCCCCGCTCACCGAATGCCCCCGCAACATTCAACAGGGGTGCTGCCCCCTGAAAATCATTGAGTCAATGGCCCTCGGCACAACTGTCATCGCTTCAGACCTTCCGGTGGTGCGCGAACTCATGCAACACAATGAAACCGGCTGGCTGGTGCGCCCTGACCGCCCTTCAGAGCTGGCGCGGGCCATACGCATTCTACTTGCCCACCATGCCGACAGGCTGAGAATCGGTGCGGCCGCCAGAGAAACGGCGGTTCGAGATCTTTCGTGGCATAATGCCGCCGAAGCCCTGCAGAATGTCTACCGCCGGCTGCTGAAAGAACCCTGAAAAATCAGGAAACCAGGTTTTTCAGATATTCTTCGTAGCTGATGCCATAATCTACCAGCCCCGTTGTGGTCAGCTCAATAACGCGGGTAGAAATCGTTTCGTTGAACTGCAGATCCTGCGAAGTGAAAAGAATGGTGCCCGAAAAGCTCATGAGCCCGTTGTTAAGGGAGGTTATCGATTCAAGGTCGAGATGGTTGGTGGGGCCATCTAGCAACAGAACGTTTGCGCTGCTCAACATCATTCGCGAAAGCATGCAGCGCACCTTTTCGCCACCAGACAAGACTTTGGTCTTTTTTAAAGCTTCTTCGCCCGAGAAGAGCATGCGCCCGAGAAAACCACGCACAAAACTGTCGTTTTTATCTTTTGAATACTGGCGCAGCCAATCTACCAGGTTTATGTTTTCATCGCTGAAAAATGCGGTGTTGTCTTTTGGAAAATAGGACTGGGAAGTCGTTACACCCCAGGTAAAAGACCCTGCATCGGGTTCGATCTCTTCCATGAGAATTTTAAAAAGAGTGGTTGCCGCCGCTTCATTGCTGCCAACAAAAACGATGCGGTCGTTTTTGTGAACGGTAAATGAAACATTGTTAAGAACCTTGCAGCCATCGATGGTTTTAGTCAAACCCTGCACCCGAAGAAGCTGATCGCCGGCTTCACGCTCAGGTTTGAATGAAATGAACGGGTAGCGGCGTGAAGATGGCTTGATATCTTCGAGATTCAATTTCTCAAGCTGTTTGCGGCGTGAGGTTGCCTGCGCAGATTTTGATTTGTTGGCACTGAACCTGGCGATAAAGGCTTTCAGCTCTTCTGCTTTTTCTGAAAGTTTTTTATTCTGGTCTTGTTGCAGCTTCAAAGCCAGCTGACTCGATTCACACCAGAAGTCATAGTTGCCGGTGTAAAGCGTTATATTGCCATAATCGATGTCAGCCATGTGGGTGCAGACATGGTTCAAAAAGTGGCGATCATGCGAAACGACAATGACAGTTTTGTCATAATTGACGAGAAAGTTCTCGACCCAGCGAATGGCGGCGGCATCGAGGTGGTTTGTCGGTTCATCGAGAAGAAGAATATCAGGGTCGCCGAACAGAGCCTGCGCCAATAGAACCTTCACCTTTTGCGAACCGGTCAGTTCGCGCATCAGCAGGTCATGTAACCCGGTTTTAATGCCAAGACCGGCGAGTAGAACCGCAGCGTTGGCTTCAGCTTCCCAGCCGTTCATTTCAGCGCACAGGCCTTCAAGTTCGCTGGCACGGGTGCCATCAGCCTCTGAAAAGTCAGCTTTTGCGTAGAGCTTTTCCTTTTCCTGCATGACGGCATACAGCTCGGGGTGCCCCATGAGCACAACCTGCAGAACTTTAACATCTTCATAGGCAAAATGGTTCTGGTTAAGGGTTGCGATGCGCTCGCCGGCAGTAATGTTGACGCTGCCGCTGAAGTTGGTTATTTCTCCTGAGAGAATTTTCAGAAAGGTAGACTTTCCTGAACCGTTAGCACCGATGAGACCGTAGCAGTTTCCGGGCAGAAACTTGATGTTAACGCCTGCAAAAAGCTTGTTACTGCCAAAACTAAGACCAAGGCCTTCGGTGCTGATCATTTTTTTCTCCGGTGCTGCGACAAAATAGGTTTTAATAATGCAGCGCCAAGGTTATCAGGAAACCGCCAATAATACAAACGCTCATTGTTTTAATGCGGTTGCCATGGTTTTGCGGGTCGGTATTTGGTGATGGAGGAGGATTGTGTTATACTTTTTGAATAATGTCCAAGAGGAGAGGGCCATGTTTTTTTTCTCGGCATTGCGACAGTATTTTGCCCTGAGCGGGGCGCAACGTAAGTTTATTTCGAGCGGCATTTATGCCGGCAACCGAACACCACGTGAAATTCTTGATTTTATCAGGCCGCTGGCCCGCTTTGACGAAAACATTGACAATACCAGATCACAGCTGACCAAAATTGGTTGCGCCGGGCTTATACTGCTGTTTATTGCCGCAATTGTCGCGGGCAACGAAGCATTGACCCCGAATATTGCATCAGGGCTGGTAATTTTTACGGCAGTTCTTTTTGTGGGTTCTTTTTTGTTGCGCTGGTTTCTCAGCAGTTTTGACCTGCACAATAATTTGCGCCTGTTTGTGGTTCCGGTACTCAATACCATCAGCCAGGATATGCCAGAGAACGCGCGCATGATCATCAAACTCGATCTGCGTGGCAAAACCCTCAAGAGCAAAATGATCAACGAGAAGCACGATAACCCGGGCTGGTTCAGTTACCCGAAGATCAGCACCTGGACATACAAAGACTACTGGTTCAGCTGCAAAGCCCCGATGGTAGACGGTTCAAATCTTTTCATAAACGTTGAAGACACTGTCCGCAGCCGCAAGAAAACCTGCAAAAGCCGCTCGGGCAAGACCAAAATTAAAACAAAAGTAAAGATCAAACATAAAATCACCGCCGGCCTGGCCATGAAAACGAAAGTCTATGATTTGAGCCGTACCGACAAGCTTCAGAACACCTTCGACCGGGTTAAGACCAAAGACAAACCGAAGCGCAAAGCGGTCACCCTTACAGCCAGAGCCGTATCGACCGATGTCGAAGCACGTCTCGAGCCTTCAATCTGCCTCGATCTCATTGGCAAAATTCTAATGAACGCGGCCCCGGCGACCGCAAAAGGAGCCTGAAATGGAAAACTGCAGTATGAAGAGAGGGTTTTTCTTTTTAAGGCCCTGCGATCACCCGGCTCACCAGCAGTGCAGTGTCTGTGGCCGCTATTTCTGCGCCGAGCACCTGCGCATAAATCCCGGCAAAAATGAACCCGTCTGTCTCGATTGTCTCGGCAAAGAAATGCAGAAACCTCAGAATAGAGAGAAAAACGACGACGAGATCTATGAACCGACCTGGTGTTACGGTTATCGTCACAGCTATTATTCTGGCTGCCATTACCGACCCTGGTATCTTGGCAGACGCGGGTCTGCAGATAACGATAACTTTGACGGCCATGAAACAAGGTTCTTCGACAGTGAGGTAGACGACAACTTTGACGACGACCCCAACGCTGAAGACAGCAGCTTCGACAGCTGATGCACCTGCTCTGGCTCACCGAAAATTACCCGCCAAGGCGCGGCGGCATGGCTCAGGCCTGTGACCGTATCGTGCACAATCTCAGACGTGCCGGGCTCAGCGTTGACGTGGCATTTTTTTCGTGTGCCGCCAGCGAATTGCGCCAGACAGAACGTCAGAATGGCCGGGAAATCGTGGTTCCGGTCGGGGAA
>JAQUZA010000216.1 GCA_028691595.1 Candidatus Rifleibacteriota bacterium | reverse complement strand
CATTTCGAGACATCATCAGGCCATCGAAAAAGTAGCAAAACCTTTCGTCGTCGTAGCCAGAGGATCAGACGGAGTTGTCGAAGCCATTGAGCGACATAACGGTGCCTTTGGCCTGTTCGTTCAGTGGCATCCAGAAAGCATGAAAGATGCTGACCCGAATCATCGCAACAGATTGTTCAAAGCTTTCATAGATGCGAGTCTGATGGTCAGGTCTGCCAGATAAGGCAAATACTGTTAACTGCAAAACAAAAAGCGGCCCAATGATTCAATTTTGGCCTTTTTAAAAACATACAAGTCCACTATCATATTCGAGTTCAAGAATAGAGCCCTTGCGCGTCATCCCCGCGGGCTTGCCATGGAAAAGGTGATGCGGTTGATCTAAGATGTTATCAGAATGACGTAAAGACCATTAATTCAATTTATATAGCTCAATAATGCATCTTGTCACGCGCCGGCGGTTAAGTATAGAATAGTGATGTAGTTAGAATGCCGTTTATCTCCAACAGTTCTCATTGCCCACGCAGCAAAAAAGGTTGAACCTGATGAAACCATCTCTTAAAGTCTGGTTGCTGGTCGCGATTCTGGTCAGCCTGATTCTGGGGAGTGGGTATCTGCTGCGCAATTACCTGATTATCCCTGAGTTTATTGCTCTTGAACAAAAAGAAGCAGACAAGGATATGGGTGCCATTGCCGATGCCCTTCATCATGAAGCGTTTCATCTGCAACAGCTTGCAGGCGACTGGGCAGCCTGGGACGACATGTACGAATATGTCATCAGACCAACCCAGAGCTTCGCTTCATCTAATTTCAGGCACGAAAGCCTCACAGCCAGCGGCATAGACATAGTGTGTGTCTGCGATCTCAACAGAAAGCTTATCTGGGGCAGCGCTTTTGATCCCGCACAAAAACAGATAGTTGCCATTCCGGAGTTAAGCCAACAGGCATTGCTGAATGATGCGGCTCTCTTTTCTTTAAATAACTCTGACAACGTCACCGGCTTCATGAGCACTGAAAATGGCTTAATCCTGGTCAGTGCCCACCAGATTTTAACCAGTGCCAAAACCGGCCCCCCCAGAGGAACAGTCATCCTTGGCAGGTTTCTTAAAAGCACGATAATCGAAAACCTGGCAGGTCAAACCCGCGTACAATTCAAGGTCAAGCCGCAAAAAGAACTGACTGCAACCGAATCAGCTCTTCTGGCGAAATTGCAGAAAAATGAATTTCTCTATGACAAAACTGATCCGGCAATGATAATCGGTTTTCAAAGGTTAGATGAACTGCAGGGTTTGCCGGCCATGCTGATTGAGGCAAAACTGCCAAGAGAGATTCTGACTCAGGGAAAATCAATCGCCAGCGTGGCATCGACTGCGATTATTGCTGCCATGGCCATCATTTGCGTGTTTCTGATTCTCTGGGTCACACTGTTCAAAGCAGAAAATCAGCAAAGACAAAAACAGATTGAATCACTTGTAGAAATGCGAACAACAGAACTAAAAGAAAGCGAAGAAAGGCTGCGCACCATTATAAATGCGACCCCTGATATAATCTGCCTCAAAGATAGCGAAGGGCGCTGGCTACTGGCCAACCAGGCTGTTCTTGAGCTTTTTTGCCTTACCGGCATTGATTACCGTGGAAAAACAGCAACCACCCTGGCAGATTCAACTAACCCAGTTCTTAGAGAATCAATTCTCGCAAGCAGCAATACCGACGAGCATACCTGGCAACACGGCAGTATTCTGCGCTGCATTGAAAGCATATCAGGAATGGGCGCTACCACCCGAATTTTCGACGTTATAAAAATACCGGTTTTTCATGCAGACGGCCGGCGAAAAGCCCTGATCGTATTCGGTCGAGACGTAACCTGCGAAAAAAGCCTGCACGAAAAGCTGCAAAGGGCCGAAAAAATGGAAGCTATCGGGATGATGGCCGGCGGTGTGGCGCACGATCTCAATAACATTCTTTCGGGTATAATCGGTTATCCCGAACTTCTCTTAATGCAGATTCCGCAAAGCGAAAGCAAAATTCGGCGAATGATCGAAGGAATCCGGGATTCAGGAAAACGTGCCTCAGAAATCGTCGCCGACCTGCTAACAGTCGCACGCGGGGTAGTTGCAACCCGCGAGACGAAAAACGTTAATAACCTGATCTTAGAATATCTCGACTCTCCAGAATGTAAAAAATTAAAGACCAGTCATCCCAAAGTCGAAATCCTGACCGATCTCGATGATGATCTATTCAATATTTCCTGCTCTCCGGTGCACATCAAAAAGTGCCTGATGAATCTGGTCACCAATGCCTCTGAATCAATAAAAGAACGCGGAAAGGTTACGATTGCAACCAGAAATTTTTATATTAACGAAGCTTCAGCTGAAACGCACAATCTGCCTGAGGGTGATTATGTGGTAGTTAAAGTGACCGACACGGGCTCTGGTATTTCGCCAGAAGATATCAGCCGTATTTTTGAACCCTTCTACACCAAAAAAGTCATGGGTAGAAGCGGCACCGGTCTAGGCCTCGCTGTTGTCTGGAACACAGTACAAAATCATGCCGGCAGTGTTTTTGTAACCTCAAGCCAGGATGGGTCAACTTTTGAAATGTTTTTTCCCGTAACCAGGCTGCAGATCTCAACTTCAAGCAAAGATATTTCTATCGAAGACCTTCAGGGAAAAGGGCAAACAATCCTTGTTGTCGATGATGAGGCCAGCCAGCGCGATATAGCATCTTCAATGCTGACCTCGCTTGGCTACAAGGTTGATGCCGTTGATTCAGGCAGGGCGGCCATCGACTACCTTACTCACAAACAGGTTGACCTGCTGATCCTTGACATGATCATGGACCCGGGAATGCGAGGCCGGGAAACCTACGAACAGATAGTTAAGATCAGACCCGGGCAGAAAGCTGTTATTGCCAGCGGCTTTGCCGACGATGAAGAAGTTAAACTAACCCAGAAACTCGGTGCCGGGCAGTTCGTAAAAAAGCCGTATCTTCTCAATCAGATCGGTCTGGCCGTAAAAAAAGCCCTGAACAACCATAGCTGACTTTGAACGGCTAAAGAGTTAATTTGCCAATTTTTTCTGCAAGATCATTCATCGAAAAAGGCTTCTGAAGAAAATTCAGATTGCTGCCGGTAAACCCGCGCCGAATCAGAACATTGGCCGGGTGACCAGACATGAACAGAGTTTTAATATCTGGATTTGTCTTTTGCACAAGCTCAAGCACTTCACAGCCATTCATTTCCGGCATGATAACGTCAGTTACCAGCAGGTCTATCTTTTGCTCGTGCTTCTCAGCAAGTTCAGCCGCAGCTCCTGCCGAGTTCGCCGTTAATACCCTGAAACCAAGTTTTTCAAGCATAATCTTTATTACCGGCAAAAGAGCAGCTTCGTTTTCTACAACCAGAACAGTCTCGCCACTACCAGGCATCATTTCCTTTCGGTCCTCCCAGTGTCTGTCGATCACAGTTCCAGAATATGCCGGCAGATAAATTTTAAAGGTTGCTCCATTACCTGGTTCGCTGGCAACGACAATGAACCCGTTATTCTGTTTGACAATACCATCCACGGCAGAAAGCCCGAGACCGGTTCCCTGCCCGATTCCTCTGGTAGTGAAAAAAGGCTCGAAAATCTTCGCAAGAATCTCTGCAGCCATACCACAACCAGTATCGACGACCTCGATCATTACGAATTTTCCCTCGATATGCCCGGTATGAAGTTTACAGAAAGAGGTATCGAAGGTAGCATTTTTTGTCGCAATGGTTACTCGACCATTGCCGGTAATAGCAGACTTTGCGTTAAGGCAAAGGTTCAGCAGAATCTGATCTATCTGCACAGGATCAATCTCAACAGGGCAAAGATCAGACTCAGGCTTCCAGACAAGCTCAATTTCTTCGCCAACGACATGCCGTAGCATCTTCAACATGCTTTCAACGGCCTGATTCAAATCTATTACCGCCGGTGATACCATTTGTTTGCGGGCAATAGTCAGCAGCTGCCTGGTTATGGCTGCTGATTGTTGTGCTGCCGTCAGAATCTCTTCAAAAAAATTGCGGTTTGTCTGCGGCGAAACCTCTTTATTCAAAGCCAGCTCTGCATATCCAATGATAACTGCCAGCTTGTTGTTGTAGTCATGAGCCACCCCACCGGCCAGCAACCCGATTGTTTCCATTTTCTGGGCATGATGAAGCTGCTCCGCCAACGTACGGTTCCCTGTAATATCAGAGATTACAAGGCGAAAGTTCCGGGAATTGCTGCCCGGCAATTCTTTACTGGCCAAAGCATGATTTGCAGCTGACGACTCCAGCCGAGCCCAGAAAACAACCTGGCAGGAAGTTGTTTCACTTCTTTTCATGCGCAACTCACATTCTTGCGGAAGGCCGCTGATGAAAATATTTTTGCGATGATGGTAAAAAATATCCTGATCTTCAAAAAAAATGTAGTTGGAAAGCAGCTTGTTTTGAAGCTCCCCCACCGGAACTCCCAACAAGGATGCCGCAGTCAAGTTGCTTTCGAGTATCAGGCCATCTTCGTTAAGGCTTACGTAACCAACCGGTGCCTGGTTGAACAGATCAAAATAGCGGGCCCGAGAAACCTCGAGCTCTTTTCGAATGTTGCGTAATTCTTCGTTCTGCATTTCAAGCTCGATCTGATGTACCGATAATTCATGCAGAACGCACTTCACCTTTTCCTGTGAGAACTGCTCCAGATCAGTTGACGAAATCGAACCATTTTTCAGTAATGATTCTTCAGCACGCCGGCGCAGTTGCACTGCCTGCTTCAAATGATTATCATTGCTGGTCATTGCTTCCTCATTTTCCTGTCGAAGATAACTCACCTCTATGCCATGTTCAATCGCTCATCAGAAAGAGTTGCGCGCTTCTTGAGTATAAACCTGTCGAGGCAAGGGGCATACTGCGATATGCAGCCATTAATATGGTCAGAAACAACTATTGCAAATTCAGCAGAAAAAAAAGAATCATCCTTTCAATTGCCATTGCTGCGGGCCTTTTTGCGCAATCTGGTTTCGAGCTGCTTGGCAACGGTAATATCCGAGCAGGTGATTACCACACCGTCAATAACGTTCTCAAGGGTGCGATAGGGCATGATGCGAATCAAAAACCAGCGATTATCGCGGGTAGGAATCGGATTCTCGCGAAAAACCAGAGTCCTGAGAACCTCACGAACATCATCTGTAAAACCAGGGTATTCGAGATCCATATTTACATCGGTAATTGGCCGACCCACGTCGCCTGGTATCAGCTTGAAAACCTTTGCGACCTGAGGGGTGAAACGCCTTATCTTAAGCGCGCTGTCGAGAAAAAGAATAGCAATATCAGTGCTGTCGAGCAGATTCTTCATGTCGTTGCTGGTCTGAGACAATTCCTCGACCTTCGCCTGAAGCTCCTGATTAACAGTCTGAAGCTCTTCGTTCAGCGATTGCATTTCTTCTTTCGACGTGGTCAGCTCCTCATTGGTCGATTGTAACTCTTCATTGGTCGATTGCAGCTCCTCGTTAGTCGAGCGCAGTTCTTCCTGCGAAGTCTGCATCTCTTCACGCGAAGATTGAATCTCCTGGCGAAGTTGCTCGATTTCCCTGGTCAGTTCACTTACCCTGGCAGCGGGTGCACTTGCCCGACGGCCCGGGCGTGAAGCAACAGAAACTGCCGGAGACACAACCTCATTAAAGACAAGAAGAAACAGACCACGCAGCGCTTCTGGCTCTAAAACTGGCATCACTTCAATATCTACAGCCAGGCTTTCGCCTGTGCCGCCCACAAGCAGGTTTTTTACAATAACCGGCTGTGAACTGCGAACAGCCTTCTGAAAAGCACCCACCATTTCGTAGCGCAGGCCTTCCCGGCCCATTGCAAAAATACTCCAGTTTGCCTTTCCGGCAGCAGGTTCAAGAAATCTTCCGGTTCTGCCGT
>JAQUZA010000215.1 GCA_028691595.1 Candidatus Rifleibacteriota bacterium | reverse complement strand
GACCAGAATAAGTTTTGCTATTTTCATGCTACCTCCTGCGACAGGGTCGCTTATCAAGCCCTATCCTCAACAATGTTAACACAGCAGCTGTTATTAACAAAGCCCTGTTGCCAACAAACAGCAATTCAAGGTCAAAATCACTGTGTGGTTCACACTTTTGTTGCCCGGCGGCGGGAGCTGTGATATTATCTCGTTCATGGCTTACTATTACATCATACCGGTCTGTCTGACATTGTTGTTCGCCTTTTCGTGGGGGCTGGTCCACACTTTGCTGGCAATATTCGACCGGCTCAACTTCTTCTGGGACTGGTGGGACGGACAACGCAGAGCTTTTCCAATTCTGCTGGGTGTTGAGATCGCCTATTTTGCAGCTATTCTTTACTACATCGTCTACTGGGAACTCTCCGGCAACGTTTAGCAGGCGTTTTCCGGGCGATTTTCATGCATTCCAGTCCGCTGTCACATTCTAATTAGCGATTTCCCCATTATCCTCGCGCTTGTGCCCGAAAGGGGGAAGGCGGGGATCTAAGCCTTTAGAGATAAGATTCCCGCTTTCGCGGGAATGACGGAATTACTACAGATTCTTGTGTGACAGAGCACTAGATGCTGTTCACCGGTTGAACCGCGCTGCCTGTGAAACGGGTTACAAAATTTTTTGCAAATCACATCAGCTGACAGCCGATGTATACTGCATACCTATGACAGATCAGATACTTTCAATTCTTCTTTCGGTTGTTTTTGCGCTCATTTTCTGGGCTGCAGGAACCCTTTTAACCAGATCTCAGCCTTTTGCCCTTGGGCGTGGCCGTTACGCTGGCGCGTTTCCATTTTTAGGGGCGATTTTGGGGGCCAGTCTGCCAGAAAAGGTTTTCAACTCCCCTCCATTCATGGCTTTTGCCGGCGCAGCTTTTGCTTTGGCAATTCTGGGCTATTTGAGGGACAGATACCGCGTTTCCTACAATACATTACTGCCCTGGTGCATAATAATAATTGTGGCCGGGATGTTTTCGGCCCTTTCGGCACCAGTAAGCATATTTCGCATTTTTGCGGTGCTGGTATGGGTTTTACTTATAACCCTGTGTCTGAAGATTTCGGCACTCGTTTACGAAATGCCATTTATACTGCTTGCTACCACCAGCCTTTCACAGTTTATTTTCTTCTCAACCGGTACGCATTCGATAATTGCTACCACCATCAACACAGCCCTGCTGACAGCTTCAATTATACTTCTGCTTTTCTCAGCAACCGGAAACAGAGCGCTGACAGGCAGCAGCGGCATATTTGCAGCAGGATTAATGCTGGCAGCGGTTTCACAGATCGAAGGATCAGGCAACCTGCTGTTTTTCGGCCTGTTCATTCCATCGATGGTCATCCTTTTTCCTTTTGCACTGATCAGCACATTGATTATTGCATCTTATTTTGGCAACAGACTTCATCGGCCGGAACGTTCGGGTGAGCGCCAATGGTCATGGTCATTACAACGCGAAAAAACCGTTGTTTTTTCGGGAATCATTTTTCTTTGTCTGAACTTTTTTGGGCTTCTGGTTCTGGTCGATTCTCCGGCATTTGGTTATTTTGCGCTGTTTTTATTGTTACTGAGCTCTCTTGCCGGTTTCGTCACAACATTTGCCCGCCGAAACATTTCGAGGTCGCCAGCACCCCTTAAAATCGAAATGCTGGGCATTTTTATCGATGCTGTCATTCCAACCCAGGTTATCGATACTATTGCCAATTATCTAAATAGAAAGAATTCCGGTCTCATGCACATTGTCACAGCTGTCTCTCTGGCCCTTGTCAGGGCCGGTGAAGAAGACCGCTTCAAGTCAGTAATGTGCCGGGCCGAAATGGTCGTTCCTGATGGTGCAGGTATCGTCTGGGCCTCTGACTTTCTCGGAACTCCCCTTCCAGGAAGGGTTCCAGGCGTTGCGCTTGTTAGCCAGATTTGCGAGCACGCTTCAAGAAATGGCTGGAAACTTTTCTTTCTGGGTGGCAAACCCGGCATTGCTGAACAGGCCGCCCAAACTCTCAGTCAAAACTGCAAGATAGACATCTGCGGCATCGAGCACGGTTACTTTTCTTCTGATTCTCCTGAAGAAGAAGCAATACTGAAAAAATTAGCATCAGCCCGACCCGACATTATTTTTGTAGCACTGGGGGTGCCAAGACAGGAATGGTTTATTGCCAAACTTCGAGGCTATATTGATCACGGAGTAGCCATCGGGGTTGGTGGCAGTTTCGATGTAATCTCTCAGACCCTGCCACGCGCCCCGGTCTGGATGCAGCAGTGCGGCATCGAATGGCTTTTCCGCCTATGGCTTGAGCCCTCACGCTTTATGCGGATGATGAAAATACCCGTCTTTGTGCTTCAGGTTCTTCGTCACAAGTGGAATAACCCCGAGGCCTGAAACCTGCTCTGCACGCTTTCAAAGCACTTTCGACAGAATTCAATCTGTACAGCCAATAATTTTGCAAAAAGCCCGGTGATCTCAATGAGACACCGGGCTTTTCTGGTTGGACCAGGGTTACTTTTTGGTTTCGTTGGCCTTTTCGGCGATTTTGATCATCGAGGCTTTGAATTGTTCGGCTGGCATCGAGACGACGATGCGGGCCATGTCTTCTTTGTTATCTTGAATCTGAGCGCTCTTGAGAAGTTCAGTCATTTCAGGAACAGATGCCACCCAGCCTTTGAAGGCATCGAGCAGGTTCTGCATGGCAGCGATGAATTTGGGCATTTCGGTTTTATTACCGATGAGTGCCGTAAAAATCATGGTGAATTCTTTGTCGTAATCAACGCTGAAGAAAGCGGTTTTAAGATTTTCGAGGCCGGTAACCGGAACATTCACACGGGTCTGCCAGTTCGGGCCGGCAACTACTGCGCCCCAGAACTGTGAACTGGTATCAACCTTGCCCATCATGCCGGTAAAATCTTTATTGTCGCCAAGATTGGCAACCTTGCCGGAATTGAGAGCGGCAACCTGCTTAAGAATGTCTTCGGAACCGAAAGCGACTGTATTTTTGTTAACAAACATCATGCTGGCGTTTTCGTTCGCAGTGTTCTTAACGGTCTGCATACCTTCGATGGTTGACACAGCGAATTTTCCGGCAAGTTCGGCATCGCTCTGAACGAGCTCAGAAATTTTAGCAGTGTCAAAAGCGCCGTCAACGATAACGCCGGCGCGTTCCTGTGCGTCCACAAAAATTGTAACGTTTTTGATATCGCGGGCCGGTTCGATTCCAGCGCGTTTATAGAAGTCAGTATAGGTTTCGTTCTGGTTATTGAGCTGAGTTTCAACGAGGGCTTTTATCTCTGGTTGATTTGCAAGGGCAGCAAAATCAAAATTTACAACCAGGTAAGCATCACCCGGAACCAGGGGCAGCATGGCACCAGCAAACGCCGAAACGGTGCAAAGCGCAAAAAGGGCGACTACAGCAAGAAATCTGAGTTTCATGAATTGATGTCCTCCTCGACAAAACGGTACATTGATAGGTCTGTTAACTGCAGCATAAATCCCACCTGTCTGAATGTCAACATCGCATGTGCAAATGTAGGGGTTCAGCATGCTGAACCCCCTGCGGGCAATTTGATCAAGGGTATTTGTGAGCCTTCAGCGACGAATCCGACCCGTTTAAAAATCAAAATTGAAGGTGGCCATGCATTTATCTGTGTCTAACCGTGTTCATCCGTGAGAAATTCTTTTCCGGAAATTGAAAAACCCGCCGGGCTTACGCCCGACGGGTTCGTTTCGAGTTCTCAGCTGATCCGTGGATCAGCATTTGTGGTTACAATTAGAACTTGTTGAAAATTTCAACCCAGAACTGATTGTAATCATAGTCATTGATGCCGAGACCGCGACCGGCAGAGAGTGAACCAGCACCAGTGTTCTTCTGGAATTTGCCATCGAAATCAAAGTTGGTATAACCGACTCTGATTCTGGTGTTTTCAGCAAGCTGATAGCGGTATTCAAAAGTAAGTACAGTAGCCTTGGCATCAGAAACACCAAAGTTGTTCCAACGGTCATAAGCAGTGTTGGTCTTATTATAACCAGCTGGAATACCAGCGTTAGTGCAATGAGCAGCATCAGCAGCTACTGCATTAGCCTGAGAATATCTGGTAAGGTCGTTAGTAACAGTGTCTTCCATTTCATCAAGCATATCGCCTGCGAGTCTGAAATAGTGTTTGCTGTCTCTGGGGCGATATTCAACCTGGAGCTTGAGATCTGTCATATTGGTAAGACCATTTACGAAATAGCGGTTACCACGGCTGATATCTTCATATGGAGTTTCTGAGCCATCAGAATATCTTACGTCGTTGTTGAGAGAGATTGCACCGACAGATTCGTCATCAGCAAAGGTGAAACCAAGTTTGGCAGCCCATTCTTTTTTGCTGTCCCATTTAACGGCTACATGACCCATCCAACCCTGCATTTCCGGGCTGATAAGAGTGTTAGCAGCATTGTTAACCATATCAATTTCGTAGTTGGTATAAGCAAAACCAAGGTCGTAATCCCAGTGGACATTATTACCGATAGCGCCCTTTGAACCGAATTCTACGTCCCAGCGACTGTCGCCGCTCTGGCAACCAGCGTTGGCAACAACCGGATTGTTCAAAACGAAGGCCGGAGTTGGGTTAAGAACTCTGTTATAGAGGGGGTGGCGGCGATTGGCAAGGTTGGGTTCGTCCTGCATGTAGATGCCCATATACAGGTCGTGATCACGATATTTGGTACCAAGATTAAGGTTCCAGATATTGCGATAATCAACGGCTGCGTCATCCTTATAGCTGCCAACGTGGCGATCGTACATGGTCTGGAAAGTAATATCGATGTCACCAGAGCGTTTGCTATAGCGAACTGCATCGATATAGTTGTTTACAAGCAGGTTGTGACCCTGGCTGACCATATTTCGACCAAACAGGAAATCGCCACCAAAACGGAACATGTCTTTGATTTTCAGGTAAGCAGTGTCGATAACGTTGTCAGACGCGCTGGTAACACCAATACCATTAATACCAAATGCACCACCGCGAGCAGACTGATTGCCATAAGCTACGTCAGTGTTATCAATGAACATGCGCCAGCGAGCAACGGCGGTGATGTTTTCATCGATATTGGCGGTGAACTTGAAGCGAATCTGGCTTTCGGTGAGAGAGTTATTGCTGTTGCCTGCAACAGTCTGAGTTGCCCAGTCATTTTTATGGCTTACGTTAGTATGCCTGACCATCATGTCACCGGAAAGCTTAACTTTTTCCATGCCACCTTTGGCCATGTAATCTTTGATGCCTTCTACGTCTTTTTTGAGCATAGAAACATCTTCTTTTACAACCTGCATGTCGTCTTCGAGAGCAGTAACTTTAACACCGAGGAGTGCGAGTTCGTCTGCGAATTCAACAGTCAGTTTTTCGAGGGTCTGGAGGTCAGCTTTGGTTACCAGGTTGGTACCGATGCCTGATTCGAGCATCTGTTCAACGTTGGCGAGCATTTTGGCAGTTACCATGGCGAGAGCATAGCGGGTAACGGTCTGGTTGCCTTTGTAGCGACCATCAGGATAACCCTGGAGAATGCCATTGGCAGACAGTTTGTTTACTGCATCATAAGCCCAGTGTGAAAACGGAACATCAGAAAAAGGATTAGCACTTGCTACTACGGTCGAAAGAACCATAACAGCTACGAGAAGCATTGAAATACGTTTCATAAATTTCCCTTCAGGTTTTAATTAATTTTTAGACCTTCGGGGCACCGCCGTATTAAACCGTTTTTGCTCTTCTGACTTACCGTTTTCATTTTAGTGTCCATGTTACCTATAATGTCTGCGGTTATCATCTGAACTCAATCAATTCAATCCGGGTTCGGCCCCAGGCGATTTATCGTCGCCTTCTTGGACTTCTGAACTTTTCACCAGGCTACCTGTAAGAGTTACACCTCCTTTTTTG
>JAQUZA010000214.1 GCA_028691595.1 Candidatus Rifleibacteriota bacterium | reverse complement strand
AACTGTGCTGCGAAGTTTAAATATCCCGTTAAAGATATTTATACGGGCCGGTTTCAAACCGGCCCCAACGCAACCTAATCAAAAAGACCTTTATTATTGGATGTGTTTCATCGGATATTATTTTCAAGGATCTTAAGGCTTTTCAGCCTCCCCGCCGTGGCAGGAAGTTCAGTTTATCATTATTGGATTTTAATGTCAACACAAAATTTTTTATTTTCCTTCTTTTTCTCAAATGAAATAAAAGCCGCAGTATTCCGTTATCGTGGCTGAACGGCAACCTCTCAAAAAATTCCTTTACTCTGGTCTAGGATTCCGTATAGCTTAAATTGACAATCCCCTGAATTGAGGCAAATTATGCGTTTAAAACTTCTGGCTATTCTGTTCGCATTGTTCGGTTTTCTGTCCCAGAAGGCTATTGCCAGGGATTTTGCCGCCAAAGATATTATGAACGAAATCATGCGCTTCAATAAATCAGTCATTGAGACGCAGCCGGAATATTTTAACGGAAAAATCCACCGCATGTCTGGCGGGACCTTTGAATTTATGCGTGGTTCAGCACATTTAATGAATCTCGATTTGCAAAAGTCCGGCGAACTGGCTTTTTTGCGAACCTCACCCGTTGGCCTTGCTGCAGGCGACCTTCACATGCATAATTTTTCGGTTTTTGCCCCACCCGGGGAAACCGCCGGCTATGTTATCGATGATCTCGATGAAGCCTGCGCTGATGTTCCTCTATCTTACGATGTTTTTCGTCTTGCAGTCAGCATAATCATCGGCTTCAAAGAAGTATTGCAACGCGACGAACTCGAACAGGCCCTGCAAAGCCTCATTCAGGGATACCAGGACAGAGCGGCGAGCGATGGCGCTCCTGGCGTTTCACAGGCACTGCCGAAACTGGTAAAAGATTTTATTACTGACGAAATAACGACCACCCAGAAAAAATTCATAAAGAAAAAAACAATGGCTCTCACAGCCAACCGGTTTGATTACGACAAGCATCTGCCTGTTCCTGAAAATGAAAAGGCGTTAGTTGAAAAAGCCATGCGCGATTATCTCAACAAGATAGTAACAAAAAAAGAGATTCCGCTTACTGCAACAGAAATACTTGATATTTCCCAGAGATACGACAAGGGGCTGTCGAGCATAGGTCTGAAGCGTTATTTTGTTTTAATAAGGGGTAACGGTCAAGACTGGCGTGATAACCAGATCCTTGAGGCGAAGGTCGTGCGTAATTCAAGCCTTAGAGCCAATAGTAACGAAGAACAACATGCCGATACCCTCGAAGCAATGAGCCGCGCCCACCTTTCCCCGGACCCTTTTCTGGGCTATCTGAATGTCGGCAGTGATACCTTTCTGGTGCGCCAGAATTTTCCCTGGAGCGAAACCATGGAAAATACTTCTCTGACCGACGCAAAAAAAATAAACGAACTTGCCAGAGCCCTTGGTTTAATTACTGCAGACTTCCATTCTGCCTCAGGAAAAGGCAAGGAAATGAAAGTCTGGCTGGAAAAGCATCTTGAGCAATTTATTTCATGGGCATTTATATATGGCAAGCAATTACAGGCAGACCATGAGGCCCTGCAAAAATTCTGTTCTCAAGATAAATTCGAAAAACAAGGTGATTTATAAGTAAAAGGTATGAAATAACGCTCTTAAATGTTTATGAGTAAGAGTTACAACAGATTTAACCAATTCACCCGGATGGGTTTTCAATGAAAATTTTATCACTCCCCTCTTATTTGCAAGCCCGCAATTACTGACCGAAAAAAGACTTCAGTGCTTTCCCGGGTTGGCAAATTTGGCGGAGTCAGCGGATTTATGTTAGAATTAGGTATGAAGTACAGAAAATACGGTGCAATACTGCTTCTGTCTTTATTGTTGCTCGCTGTTTTTGCGTCAGGCTCTGACAAAGAACGGCGGGCCAAAGCGATGTCTGTTCTTAACCAGGCACGCAAGGCTCACCTTGCCGGTCGGCATGAAGAGGCTCAGAGCCTTCTTCTCAAAGCCCGCTTCATCTGGAAAGCAATGCCTCAACCAGACTGGGCCCGTTCAACATATAATGTGGTGCCAGGCACTATAAACAAAACTTTCGCCAAAGACCACGAGGCCGACCGCGTTGGTTCGCTGCTTCAAGAGGCCAGACAGGCGTACACCCGCTGGGATACCCACCGCGCCAGAGCCCTGCTGATACAGGCCCGGCTTTTGAATCCACAACTGCCTGACCCTGACTGGATAAACGATCCGCCAGGGCCGCGTGAGAGCGCTTCAAAACAGCTTAATCGCGGGCAACTTATCGCACAGTTGCGCGCCAATCCGGGCGAAACCAGCCTGGTGGCACTTGAAAACTATCTCGAAGTTAATCCTGATGATGATGAAGCCCGAAAAATCCTTATGCAGGCCGCAATCTCTGCGGGCGCTGTCGATGTTCTGCAACGCCTTCAGGGTTCATTTTCTGATCAGAATAAAGAAGGGCAATTGTTTCCCGTCTGGCTGAAAGGGCTTGGTCTGCTGCTGCTGCTCGCGACACTGATCTGGCAGACCTATGGTCTATGGGTTGATTTCAGGAGTCATTGAAGTCATCGATCAAACGATCGATGTTTTTGAAGAACCTATCGTATGTTGGTGTTGTATTTATTGATTTGCATTTAACAGAGTTGTTGGTATCAGGTCAGGGTAATTCGTGAAGTATGCGCCTAAGAGGCAAAGAAGGGGTTTTGCTGTAGCATCCAAAAGCAAGGCACGGGCCGTAAAGCCTCAAAAAATTAAATCCGCAGGTTGCTCTGGCTTGAAGGCGGGCAACCTTTTTAAATGGAGACCGATCATGAAGAAACACACAGACCCGGGCAGGCAAATCTTTTTTCTGGGTTTACTGGCTGCATTGTTTATGTTTTTACGGGCCATTCCGGTGTCTGCGTTGCAACAACTTCAGTATCCCATCTTCAGCAGCCCCTGGTTTGAAGCAGATGGCTATTACGCGGCAGACCCGATTATCTTTTCGAACACAGATGCTCACGTTTCGGGTGTCGGTCGCCGCGGTCTTTATAAACGACCCAACCAGCCTGGTACCAAACAGGGTGATGGTTATATGCAACTGGCATTTCCAGCTGTCGCCAAAAATGCCACGACCACGATTCTGTTGCTTCTGTCTGTTAGAGAACCGACACTTGGTGCTCAAGCCAATGACTGGTCCTTAACCACAAAAGGCACCATAAGAAAGACTGACGATACGATCATCGCTGATATTTTCAGCCGAAATTTAATAGAGAATGAGCAAACCAATACCTGGCTTGATCTTTCCTGGACCGGCACCCTTGCTCCGACCGGCGTTAATGATCATCTCTTCAGAATTTACTGGTTCATAGAAATCATTGCCAACAATAAGGATGAGGTTGCAGCCGACTTCAGTGACGTTTATCTGCACATGAGCCCATGCGGCCTGACGGCGGCTGAAGAAGCAGTTGATGGTGGCGGAGTCACCCTCACCTGGAACCCAAGCGCACCTGGTACTGGCCAGCCGGGTCTGAATACTGCCACCGCCCCTTATCGCATCTATCGCCGCACCGACCCTCTGGCAGAATGGCAGTTGATCGACCAGTGGCCAACCTCGCCATGGGTGGCACCGGCGGCCACCACCTATACAGATACCACCTCACCAGCTTCCGAAACCGTCTATTATTGTATTACCGATGTCGACACCGTTTGGTATGAATCGCCGAAATCGCCTGAAGCCGTTTTTAAACCGGCTCGGCTGGTAATCGATGAGGTGACATCTGGTTATGAATCGGTCACCATCGGTCAGACAGCCGAAGTCTATGTTAAGCTGCATAATTCAGGCAACAGCCCCATCGACCTTTTTGCCCTCGAACTTGATTTTGAAGGCCCGGCTTCGGCAGCTTACTCTGTCGTGCCACCTGCCCTGTCGCCGGCCGCTCCCTTGACGCTCGTCGGGGGTGCCAGCGCCACCCTGACCTTTCAGGTGACGATACTCGACAATCTTACTGCCCCGGGCTACGAAACAATTAATGCCTCAGGGGCAGCTGTTGCAACCGTCAGAAACCTGACAATCACCGACACTCAGGCTGACCTGAAAGAACCATGGACGATCTGCCGGCCCGCTTCCCTTGAAATTACCGGCATCGATGTTCCGGCCCGTGTTTTTCGCGGCCAGGTCGGTGCCACCATAGATATCACCACCCTGAATAACGGTGGCGAAAATGCTGCGGGCGAATGGCTGAACTCAGCGTTTAAATTTGTACCGGGCGGCACCATCGATTTCACCAACCTCAGGCTTGATCCGTCAAATACACTTCCGGTCGAAATTACCCAGAACAATACTATTACCAGACGTTACCTGGTCGATGTTTCGGCGAATGCAACAACCGGCCTCTGCGATATTGCCGGCCGAATTTATTACCAGGATATCAATCTGCGCGGTGACAGCGATTTCTGGACAGACTTCGATGATTCGCCGGTTGCCTCCTGGACAGTCCTGGCCGGCATCATGCGCACTTACAGGTCTTCATCGTATCTGACCGCCACCAGCACTTTCAATGCCGGCGATGGCAAGGTTTACGCCAAAGCCGAAAACCTGCAGCCATTAACCAGTCATCGCTTCAGATGGTTCGACCCTGATGACCATGAGGTTCTCACAAGCGATATGGTGCAGACCAACGATCTTGGTGTCATGACCTATGAATTTCCTCTGACGGGCGCTGCGCATGGCCGCTGGCGGGTGGTGGCAACCAAGCCTCTGCTCGACACTCCCCTTGCCGAAACTTATTTCTGGGTCCAGAATCCGGCTGAAATTTCCATCAGTCTGGCCATTCCGCCAATCATTGTAAGTGGTCGCTACTTTAACGCCACCATGACCATGACTAACATCGGCGAAGCCGCAGTTGCCCAGGCACACGCCGGCTCAATTTTACGGGTAAACAGTGTCGGTGATGCCAATCTCGATTCGTTGCCCACCCCAACTTACCGTAGTATCAGCGGCTTTGGAACTGATATTTTCAGCTGGGGTTTTACTGCCACTACCATGGGTTCCTATTCACTTGAGGTAAAGGGCTACGGTTATGATGACAACGACGGCCGCTTTCTTGAAACGGCCAGTGTGACCAGCAATGTGGCCACGATCACCACGGCCCCAGTTCTCTCGGTAACCGGGGTGAGCGAAACCTATGACAATGTATCGCCCGGGCAGGCGAACCTGACCGTCAACATGGATATCGCCAACACCGGCGGCTCGCCGGTGTATGTGAATGCCGCCTCTTTAACTTTCGATTCAGGCGCAGTTGCCCAGAGTTATACCCAGGTTTACGCCTCGCCGCCGGTATTTCCGTTCATTCTCAACGGCAACTCAACTGCAAGAATCGTTTTTACGGTTGGGGTCGATTCAAGTTCTCTGCCGGGTGCTGCCAATATAACCGGCTCCTTTATCGCATCGGAGGTCTATGATTTAACACGAGGCTACGGAGTTGCGCACGGGGGCGGCACTGGTAACTGGACGGTTGCCAACGACCCATACGGTGAATGCAGCGCCAACCAGGACTTTACGCCGCAACAGTATACATTTAACCGCGGCCAGACAATTTACGTTAGATTCCATAATATCACCGGTTCTGCAAAGTATTCGGTTCTCTTTTTCGACGATGAAACCCTCGGAACCATTGGTGGTGAGCAGATGTCAGTTGACGGCATGCCTGCCAACCCTGAACTGATTGTAAGCACTTATGCCCCGATTCCAGACACAGCCGCCGTTAAAAAGTGGCGGGTTGTGTGCTACGCCGCTAAAAATTCGGGGGTTGCGTTTGGGGATCCCCTTGCAACGCAGTATTTTTGGGTCGAATACCCGGGGCAACTGGTTGCAACGCTTACTGTCAACGTTGAAGATGGCATAAACCGTGGCGAACCGATCACAGTAACCATGTCTTTGG
>JAQUZA010000213.1 GCA_028691595.1 Candidatus Rifleibacteriota bacterium | reverse complement strand
GTCTTAATATTTCTGTTGCCGCAGCGGTAACGATGTACGAGATTCAAAGGCAACGCCATGCCGCCGGAATGTACAACCTCAACGCCTCGGCAGAACAGGTTGAGCAACTGTACAAAAAATGGAACCTGCAGGATGAGAAGTTTAGTGTGGCCGAGTTGTTGAAAAGGCCTGAAGGGCCACTTCCCGAACCAGATCAACCCCACGGTGACGGTCGGGCAATATGCCGGTTTTTTAACCCGAAAAAACCAGAATGAGCCTTGCTGCCCGGGCCTTTTGATTGCCGCTGTGGGCTAGTGTTTTCCCGCCCTTGTCCCCGAAAGGGGGAAAGCGGGAATCTATTACGTGCCTGCCTGGATACCCGCCTGCGCGGGGATGACAGAATCGTTACCTGTTCCTGCTTTTATATGTGACAAAGGATTATATCCTTTTCTGATGCCGTTCTTCATGGCAAGAAAATAATTTTGCCGCTGAAAAAGGGTACAAAATAAAAAAAAGTAAAATTATCATTTAGAAAAAACCCAACCTTTCCGAATAGGTTTTTACCAGGAATGGGAAGACCGAAAATGGAGTTGGTCGATGAAAAAAATCGCACACGGATTAAGGGACTGGTTTAAAGATTTTGTCAGAGCATTGGTATTTTTTCTATTCTTACAGACGTATGTTGTACAGGGTTTCGTGATTGAAGGAGCCTGCATGGAACCCGAGCTTCACTCCCGCGAAAAGATTATCGTCAATAAAATGGTGTACATGGTTAAAGAGCCTGAAGTCGGGGAGGTCGTGGTATTCTCGTACCCGCTCGAACCTGATAAAGATTTTGTTAAAAGAGTCGTAGGGGTGCCGGGTGACATCATTGAAATCAAAGATGGTTACCTCTATCGCAACAACAAAATGATGAAAGAGCCCTTTGTGAAAGAATATGTATTCGGAAACTACGGGCCGCAGAAGATTCCTTCTGATAAGATCTGCGTAATGGGTGACAATCGCAACAATTCGCATGACAGCCGTTCGTGGGGTCTGCTTGACCGCAAGATGGTCAAGGGTCGTGCCGAATTGAAATTCTGGCCCCCCGATGCCTTTGGCATGATCGCAGCTCTCAAAGATTGATATCTGTTTGACACAGCCCATGGCTGTAGATATATTCTGACAAGTGTCAGGAGAAGAAAACTTGGTTACATCCTTTAAACTCAGCGGCTTTACCTGTCCGGCCTGCGGGGCAATCTTTGAGGCCAGAACCGTGACTTCAATTACCCATCAGGGCCAGGATTCAGACTTTCTCCCTCATTACCTGGGCGAAAATCCGCTACCCTTTTTTCTGGTACAATGCCCTGAGTGTAGTTTTGCGGGGTATCCCGAAGACTATTCCGAGAAGGCTGCCGAAGAACGAAAGGTTTCTTCTGCTTTTCTCAAGAAAACTTTGACCATGCCACTCTGCAAAAAAATACCCGAAGAGGCACTAAAGTTTTTTGTAGCCGGGAAGATTTATGAAGAGACGGGACGAAACCCTTATCATATCGGAAATCTATATCTGCGTGGTTCATGGTGCTGTCGGTTGCGCGAGAACCGCAAGGCAGAGATTGAGATGCAGCAGCTTGCTGTTAAGTTTTTGAAGGTTGCGGTCGAGAAATCGACGATTTCTAACCCTGATAACCTGCCGGTAGTCACCTATCTGATCGGTGAATTATATCGCCGCCTTGAAGATCGCAAATCAGCGCGTGAGTGGTTTGGTGCAGTTGAAGAAGTAATTATTGACCCCGAACAACAGTGGATTCTTGAATTAACACAAAAACAGGCCGAATTGAATGAGCATTTTATAAATTAAGCTCAGATTGAAAGGGAGTTTGGGTCACTGTTGTCGTGACAATCCCGGGTTTCCGTATTAATGTTTGTGATTTTTGCTAAAATCGCATAAACTCATAAGCAACGGAAATTCGGGATTGTTTATTTCGGGGTGAATCGATGCAGAAAATTAAAGTTCGTTACGCCGACGAAAAAGGTAACACCAGCGAAGAGGTTTTTGAAACGCGCTCTGTAGAAGAAATGCGTGCCGCATTCGCCGCGAAGGGCTATTATATTTTATCTGAAGAGGGTCTTGAAAGCTCTCTTTTTGAGCGCCTGAAAAATGGCCTCGTTTTAAAACAGGGCGTTTCGGTCAAAGAACTCAATGAATTCACCAAACTGATACGCACACTCCTCAAGTCTGGCATGGCCGTTACCGATGCAATCGATGTGCTTCTCGATGGTGCCGAAGATACCCCCCTCAACAGAGCTTTACGCGAAGTACACCAGGATATTCGCGAAGGCATTTCTTTAAGCCGGGCTCTGGGTCGTCATCCTGATATTTTTCCTGACATATATATTAAAACGGTTGTGGCCGGCGAAAAGTCGGGGGCTCTCGAAAACATTCTCAAACGGCTTTCTGAGTATTTTACCAGCTCGATTGCTATTCGCCGCAAGGTTGTTGCAGCCCTGATCTACCCGACCATACTGCTGGCCGCTTCTTCGCTCGCCGTAACTTACATGGTTATCGCGGTTGTGCCAGAATTTGCCGGGTTGTTTCGCAGTCTTGACATCCCTCTGCCAATAATGACCTCTATGCTTTTGTCGGCATCTGAGTTCCTAGGCGACTGGTTTTTGCTGCTTTTCTGTCTTGTTATACTCTGTATCGCAGGGTTTATCAACTACAGCGCAACTCCAGAAGGCCGAAGAAAGACTGATGCTATCAAGTTAAAAATTCCTTTGATAAGAGATCTTGAGCGAAATTTTGCCTACAGTCAGTTTGCCAGAACCATGGCAACCATGGTTGAGGGTGGCATACCGATTCTTGACAGCCTGCGTGTTGTTCTCGACAGCCTCGAGAACAAGGTCATTGCTGCCCGTTTTTCGGTGCTGCCAGATCTACTTGAAAAGGGTCTGGGCTTCGGCAAAGCTCTCAAGAGTATTCCTGATACGCCCCCAATGATGGTCAGGGTAATTTATGTCGGCGAAGAATCGGGCAATCTTGGTGATATGCTCGAGAACCTTGCCGATCACTACGACGAAGAAATTTCAGAACTGACAGATACAATAACTTCACTGATCGAACCGGTTCTCTTCCTCGGAATGGCCCTGGTGGTGGGCACTCTGGTGGTCGCACTGCTCTATCCCGTGCTTACCGCCGCTTCCAAAATCAACTAGAACAGGACTAAAAGATGGAAAGCTTTAAAGAGTTTCTCATTAAAAAACGTATAATTGACGGAAATAAGGCTGATAAGCTTTTTGCTGAAGCGGCAAATCACCCTGACAATGTTCTGAGACGACTCGAAAGCGACCCGGAAATTTCGGATCAGAGCCTTATAAAAGCTTTTGCTGTAACTTTTCGCAAGAAAGTTCTCTGTGAAATTCTTGTTGAAGAGGGTTTCATCACTCTCGAATATGTTCAGCAGCTTGTCAATGAATTTGGTGCGGTTCCCGCCAATCTGGGTCAGATTCTTATCGATCGAAAACTGATTACCGAAGAAGAGTTCGCCAGGTCAGTCGCTCTCGAACTCGGCATCGATTATATTGACCTCAGCCATTACGAAGTTAACGATGAGCTTTTTAACGGCATCGATGTCGCTTTGATGCGGCGCTACTGTTTTATTCCCCATCAAAAAGCCGGCAAAGAGATAATGCTGATTATGCATGATCCGGGCAACGTCGACTCGATCGAAGAACTTGAAGTTCAGCTGGGCATGCCAATCAGACCCGTTGCCGCCTCAAAAGTGGCCATTCAGAAGCTTCTTAATCTGATGATCGAAACCAGCCTTGATTCAAAGGTCGTGTTTGGCGATCTCGAGAATTTTCCGCCACTCGAAGTAATGATCGAAGACGACGACGATGCTCCGGCCGATGGAGTTGCCAAAAGCACAGGTTTTGGCAGTGAAACACCGGTTATCCGCATGGTCGATGCCATCATTCTCAAGGGTGTGCGCAAGCGTTCGAGTGATATTCACTTTGAAGTCTACGAATCGCAGCTGAAAGTTAAATACCGAATTGACGGCGTTTTGTTCGAAGTTCTTTCTGATGTTGAGCCAAGATTACGTGGCCCGATTATTTCGCGTCTGAAGGTAATGGCCCAACTCGATATCGCTGAGAAGCGCATTCCCCAGGATGGCCGCTTCAAGCTGAAAATCGATGACCGTTTTGTCGATTTCCGTGTTTCAGTGTTGCCGTCAATTTTTGGCGAAACTGTGGTATTGAGAATTCTCGATAAGTCGGCTCTGGGTCTTGACATACAAAGACTTGGCCTCGAAGGCGACGATCTGCTGCTCTTTAAGCGCAACGTCAAAAAACCTTACGGCATGATTCTGGTTGCCGGGCCTACCGGCTCGGGCAAAACCACCACCCTTTATTCAGCTTTGAAATTCGTTCATACGCCGAAAGACAAATTCATTACCATTGAAGACCCTGTCGAATACCAGCTTCCTGATATAGTGCAGGTGGCCGTTAACGAGAAGAAAGGTCTGACGTTCAGTTCGGGGTTACGTTCTATAGTTCGCCAGGACCCTGACAAGATCATGGTCGGCGAAATTCGTGACCCAGAGACAGCTAAAATTGCCATCAACGCAGCATTAACCGGGCATCTGGTTTTCAGTTCCATTCACGCCAACAATGTTACCGATGCCATTTCACGCCTCGAAAACATGGAAATCGACCCCTATGAATTTGTCAGTTCTTTCAACCTGATAATGTCGCAGCGTCTGATGCGCCTGAATTGCAAGAACTGCATCGGCGACGACACCACCATCACCGAAGAAATGAAACGCCTGACTGTTGATTTTGAACATTACGCTCATGTCGAGTTTAAACGCGGGAAAGGCTGCAGATTCTGCCATGATACCGGCTATCAGAGCCGTTCGGGCATTTTTGAAGTGCTCGAACTCTCACCGGCAATTAAACAGATGATTCTTACCCGGCAGTCACCGCTCGAAATCAAGAAAGCGGCAATGGCCCAGGGAATGATACCTCTGCGCCGTGCCGGTTGGCAGAAGGTTGAACGTGGCCTGACCACCTTCGAAGAAATGAACCGTGTGACCTTTGAAGAAGGGGTGCTCTGATGAATCTATATACTGATCTCGTAGCCATCGATATTGGCACCAACAGCATAAAACTGGCGGCAGTCGACCCCGGCCCGGCACGTCAGGGCTATGTTATTCGTAACCTTTCAATGGCTGAACTGCCGCAGGGGCTTGTCGGGGGCGATTTTACCAGCCCGTTCATCAGCGATCTGACTCTTTTTAAGACGATTCTTGGCGGGCTGGTAAAAAATGTCAGAAATACCCGTCAGGGTTTTGTGATTGGCCTGCCTGACCGCTGGGTTAAGCTGCATCTGGCCACCCTCGATCTTACAGAATCTGAGCGGCGCTCGCCAGGGTTTCTTTCGTGGCGGCTCGAAAAAAATCTACCCATACCTGAGGGTATGAAAGCGCTGGTTGATTACCAGGTTCTTGGGCCGGTTGTAAAAGGCGCTCCCGGGCAGTTTCAAGTGCTTGCTGCCGCCGTTAAAAAAGAACTTATCGAAATTCTGTCGAGCCTCACCACCGATCTGCACCTTGAAGTAATGGCCTTTGACACCTCCTCTCTTGGCGTTTTTAATCTGTTTGAAGAGTCGTTTCCAGATAAAACGGTTGATCAGACAGTGATAAATCTGCACGTTGGCCATGAAACGACCGTTGTTAAAGCCTATAATCGTGGTGCTCTCATGTATGAGCGTGTTATCGAGGTGGGTGGTGAAGAATTTGCCAAAATCATCAGCGAACTTGACTCAGTTAATCTTGAAAGCGCCATGAAGACAAAAGAAACTGAAATGTTTTTTCCTGTCAGTCGCAGCGATGTCGGTCTGCTTCTCAATAAGCGCCACCGCATCGAAAGAATTTTTGGAAACTGGCTGCGCGAATTGAATGTGACCTTTCGCTTTTTTCAGGATAAATTCAATGTTTCGCGATTACCAACCATT
>JAQUZA010000212.1 GCA_028691595.1 Candidatus Rifleibacteriota bacterium | reverse complement strand
CCAGCAGACAGTAAATGGCCAGCGATTCGATCATGGCCAGGCCGATGATCATGGTGAAACGCAGGTCGTTGGCCAGTTCTGGCTGACGGGCCATCGCGTCGGTCGTCTGGGCGATAACCTTGCCCTGGGCATAAGCAGCCATGCCACTGCCAAAGCTAACGCAGAAAGCGGCACAGATGATTTCGGCAAGATGATTGTAAGAACTGGGATCCATAATATCCTCCTGTTGATCAGTGCCCTTCTGAAAGGGCCCCGGACAAATACACACCGGTCAGAATTGTGAAAACTAATGCCTGCAGCAGGCTGGTGAAGATGGCCATCATATACATCGGCAGTGGAACGAGCAGCGGAAACAGGGCCACGGTGAGCACCAGAATTACCACGTCTTCGCCCATGATGTTGCCGAACAGTCTCAATGTCAAGCTTATCGGCCTCGAAATCTCGCCGATGATATGAATGGGAAGCATCAGCGGGGCCATCCACCAGATGTTGCCGGTGAAGTGTTTGATGTAACCGAACCCATGGGTGCTGATGCCGAGGTAGAACGTGTAGACAAAGACGATCAGGGCCATGCCCAGACAGTTCGAAAACAGGCTGGTCGGCGATTTGAGGCCCGGTACCAGGCCGAGAATATTGCTCGAAAATATATAGATAAAAATGGTCGACATGACCGGCATCAGCCTGCGAACGTTCTTCTGGCCGACAATAGTGGTCATCAGGCTTTCGAGGCCTTCATAGATGAATTCGAGAGTTGCCTGACCACGGCCCGGCTGGTCGTCGAGTTTGCGGGTAAAAAACCAGCAGGCCGTCGCCAGCACAGCTGTAATCAGCCATGGCAGCACAGCGCCGGGTGAAGCCGGAATAAAAGCAAAAAGATAAAAAATTTTCTGTTCAAGTGCGTGCATGTTTCGCTCTGTTTAAACCTTATCGGCAGTCTGGTGATTAATGTAAATCGTAACGACCACCGAAAAAAGCACTGCAAGCTGACTGATAAAGATGCCGATGACGATTTCGACAACTGAGAACCCCAGCCGCGAGAGAACAAAAACCAGCAGTCCGATAAAAAGCAGTTTGAGGTTCGAAAAAATCAGGGCCGGCACATTGAACCAGGCCGGGGCTTTTTCGAGCGCCACAAAACCTTCAATCAAGACTACAAAACTCAAACTTCCCAGATAATAACCTATCAGCGACGAATAGTAAAATTTGCCGGTCTGCAGCCACAGCACCAGCAGAACGGCAAGACCGGCCAGGCCGGAAGCCATTACCAGCCGCTCACAGCTGCGGAGTATTGTTTTCAGTTCGGTTCTGTTCACGCTTGAATGCTCTCATACTTTCGCTCAACTGCTTCCAGGTCTGCACGCCCGCCGCTGCCAGACCGAAAAATATGCCGCCCGACACCCCGTAAGGTGAGGTGTTAAAATGCTTGTCGATCTGGTAACCGGCAAAAAGACTTATGGCCAGGCACACCCCGCCGGTTAGACCGGTGCTCAAAACGTTGCCGAGCATGCCGGTCTGCCTGATCATCTTGTGCTGCTCAGGGTCGCGGCTCATATGACCAGAGTCGGCTTCTGCCCCTTGATGTCTTCAATATAGCAGCGCAGCAGTTCGGCGACGCTCCAGGCCTGGGCAAAGCAGCCGCGCGGGCTGTGCGGCATATTGCCGTCAAATATTTCAGAAATGCTGCAGATGCAGGCTTCACGATTGAGATGGTTGATGAAAGGCTCTATCATCAGCGAAGCGCGCAGCTGTGATTCCATCGAGAAATTGTTGACCTTGAGATACGAGCTGATGAACGGCCCGGTCAGAAAGCCCCAGACAGTGCCCTGATGGTAGGCCGCATCACGCTTGACCCGGTCACCACCATAAAAGCCTTCATAACGCTCATCGCTGGGGGCAAGGCTGCGCAGGCCGTAAGAGGTGTAAAGCTTCGAAAAAACCGCGTCGACCACAGCCTTTTCGTCGGCATGCTCGAGCAGGTTGAAGGGAAGAAATACGGCAAAAATCTGATTCGGCCTGAACGACAGATCAGGCTTGCCGTCTGGTTTTATGTAGTCGAAAAGGCATTTTTTGCGGTCATTCCAGAAGACTTTGTGAAAGGAACTCCTGACCTTTTTGGCCAGGGCAGTAATTTCGCGCGAATGACCTTCGAATTTTTCCTCGAAAATGGCGTAAATTCGCAGGGCGTTATACCAGAGGGCGTTAACTTCGACCGCTTTGCCGTTGCGCGGAGTCACCACCCGGCCATCGACTTTGGCATCCATCCAGGTCAGCTGCACGTCAGGGGTTCCGGCACTGATGAGCGAATCTTCTTCGTCCATGCGAATTTCGTAGCGGGTGCCGTGCTGAAAAGCTTCGATGATCGAGGTCATACCCTCGAAAAGGTGCTCGCGCACGAACTCGTAGTCATCGGTGTATTCAATAAACTTGTAGGCGGCGACAAAAAACCACAGAGAAGCGTCGACGCTATTGTAAGAGGCATCATTGCCGCTGTCTGCAAAACAGTTCGGCACCAGACCGTTCTGAATTGCGCCGGCAAAGGTGCGCAGTATCGATCTGGCATCGTCGAAGCGCCCGGTAACCAGTGTGAGACCCGGCAACGAAATCAGGCTGTCGCGCCCCCAGTCAGAAAACCATGGGTAACCGGCAATGATGGTGCGGCTGGCGGTGCTCTGCCGTTCGACGATGAACTGGTCAGCGGCAAGCAGCAGGCGACGCAGCAGCAGGTCGGTCGAGTGCAGAGAGCCGGCAATGCTTTCAAGGCGCTGCTCTTCGCGCTTGCGTAGGTCCATGGGGTTGAATGAATTGATTGGCTTGTCAGAAAAAATCAACGAAGCTGAGCCACTGAAAGGCGTTACTTCAAGATATCCGCACGAAAAATCGTCTTCGAGAGCCGGCAGACCTCGCTCTTCTTCCATCTGCAGCAGAATGTCCTTGTGCCATTTCCGGTCTTCGACGAATTTACCACGATCCCATCTGATGAACAGTTCAGGGGCGTTAGAAAATGGCTGCAGGCGCATCTGGCGGGCAAAAATCTCGGCGCAGTCTTCCATGCCGGCACTCTCATACATGTTGCCGTGAAAATCCCTGAAAAGAAAATGCGGCCTGACCCGCAGGCTGACCTTGCGGCTGTTACCGAGCAGTTTGTAGGTAACCAGAGTCGTGTTCTGGCCGTAGACCATACTGATGGTTTTGATGAGCATGACATCACGTATCTGGTAATACCAGGTCGGCAGAGGCTCACGCTCAAAGCGCTCGAGGTGCAGATAACCGGCCGGGTTTTTAATGTCTTCACTGTGAATACAGGTCGAAAGCGAAAACTCGTTGCGGTCGATAACGAGTGTTTCTTCGAGTCGCGACACGAGTACCAGCCGCTCGACCGGGGGCCGTTGCGCCGCCACCAGCAGCCCATGATAACGGCGCGTATTGATGCAGGGAATCGTCGAACTGGCAAACCCGCCGATTCCGTTGGTTAGCAACCATTCCTGCCGCGTCGCTCTTGAAATGTCCGATTGAATTTCGCGCCCGGTAGTGGTCATTAACATTCTCCTGAAATTAATATTGCCAAGGCGAAGTCTATACCACCCGCGCCCCAAAAGCAAATACCCGACCGCGCCAATGCTGTGGCGTTCGCGCATAAGCACCTCGTTTGACAAACGTGATTGCTTTTCTATTTGTATAATATTACCAGTTTACAGGCGGCTGAATTTGTTGCCACGAAAAGGGAGCGCGACTGCAGTAATATGATGTATACTGTTGCTGAAAAAATAGAGCCGGAGGGGTAAATGCCACGCTGCCTGCTGATTGACGGAAACAACATTATTTTTCGCGCCTTTTACGCTTTTCAGAACCAGCGACTGAAAACAAGTGATGGTCAGCAGACCGGTGCTCTTTATGGCTTTCTGCGCATGTTGCTCAAGATGCTCAAAGATCGCCGGCCTGATCTTATTGCCGTTGCATTCGATACTTCACGTAACACCTTCAGGCGCAAACTTTTTGCTGATTACAAAGCGAAGCGCAAGCCCACCCCCGAAGAACTTCTGGCGCAGATGCCGCTTGCCCATAAAGCCGTTGAGGCTCTCGGCATCAAGATCATGACCCACGAAGATTATGAGGCCGATGATCTGATCGGTTCGGCAGCCAGAAGTCTCTCGGCAGAATATGAAGTTAGTATCGTCACCGGAGATCGCGATCTGCTGCAGCTTATCGATGACCGGGTCACGGTCGAACTCTGTCAGAAAGGTGTCAGTGATACCCGCGAGATCGATCCTCAAGAGTTCGTCAAGGAATACGGCTTTCCCCCCCCCGGAATCATCGAGCTCAAAGCTTTGATGGGTGATTCGTCAGACAACATCCCGGGTGTCAAAGGCATTGGCGAGAAGAAGGGCTTGGCTCTGATTCAGCAGTTTGGCAGTGTTGACCGCTTATACAGCGAGATTGACAAGGTTGATAACGACAAACTCCGGCAGAAACTTCTCGATGATGAGCCGATGGCAAGGCTGTCGCACGATCTTGCCACGATCAGAACCGATGTGCCGACCTACGCTCAGCCATCTGAACTGCAATGGAACCCTGACAATCTCAATTCAGACGCCTTTACCGGTTTTCTGCAGCGCTTCGAATTCAACTCATTGTATCGCGAATTTGCCGGCCATGACCTGCATGCCCGCAATCGCAATGCCGCTGCTCAGGCAGGGCTGGCTGAATCGACGGGTGAAGCCGGGGCAGAGGCTGGTGCTGCCACTTTGGCTGCGGTAGATACTCTGCCCGGTCTCGAAGCCGGTCAGGCTATTCCCGGCGAAAAGCTCATCATCAGCAACATGGCTGATTTTATTAAATACTGGGCCGGGGTAGGGGAGATTCTTTGTCTGGATGTTGAAACCAGCGGGTTTGACCCGGTCAGCAATCATATAGTCGGGGTGTCTTTTGCTACCGCGACCGATCATGCGGTTTATGTGCCGCTGCGTCACAGCTATCTTGGCCTGTCGCCCGAAGACCAGATCGAGCCCGAAGAATTTTTTGCCTTTTTGCGCCAGAATATCGGTAAGAGGCTGATTGTCGGGCACAATCTCAAATTTGACCTGGCTTTTCTTGCCGAAGAAGGGGTGAGTGTTGGTACAGACCTCTTTGATACGTTGCTGGCAGCCTATGTCATCGATCCGACCCGGTCTAATGCCCTCAAGAGCCTCGGGCGCAGCCTGTTGAACTTCGAGGTCAGCGAATTCAACAAAGTTACCGCCGGAGGCAGTTTTGCCGGGGTTGATCTGGTTGCTGCCAAAGACTACGGCTGCCAGGATGTTCTCTTAACTATGCATCTTTACCCGATTCTTAAACGTGAATTGTCTGAAAAGAAGCTGCTTAAACTTTTTAATGAACTTGAAATGCCCCTGGTGCCCATTATTCAGGGAATGGAACGCTTTGGCATCGGTCTGAACGAGCGCTACCTGACCGACCTTGCCAGAGAACTGAGCGATCGTCTGGTCGAACTCGAGGCGAGTGTGCATGCTCATGCCAACCGTGTGTTCAACCTGAATTCAACCCAGCAGCTTCAGGAGGTTCTCTTCAAAGATCTTGGCCTGACACCCCCGAAGAAGACCAAAACCGGTTTCTCGACCGACAGCGAAGTGCTGCGCCTTCTTGCTGCTCATCACCCCATCTGTAGTGATCTGCTCGAATATCGTGAGCTGGCAAAGCTTAAATCAACCTATGCTGAATCATTGACCTCTCTGGTGAACCCTAAGACCGGCCTGATTCACGCCAGCTTCAATCAGGCAGTTACGGCAACCGGCCGCCTTTCGAGCTCCAACCCGAATATGCAGAATATACCGATCAAGACAGAATGGGGCCGCAAGATTCGCCGGGCTTTCATTCCGCCAAGAACGGGCGATGTTTTTGTCTCGATCGACTATTCGCAGATCGAATTGCGCCTGCTGGCCCATTTTTCACAAGACCCGGGGCTGGTAGAAGCTTACCGGCACGGCACCGAT
>JAQUZA010000211.1 GCA_028691595.1 Candidatus Rifleibacteriota bacterium | reverse complement strand
GAGCGGCGATGCCGGAAACTCGGTCTGGTTAGCTCCCACCGGGACCACAAATTTTGTGGCAGATGCAACCATGACCACAGCTGGCGGTGAGGCAACCTCGATTAGTGCCCCATCGACTGGAGGGGTCTACTACCTGTATGTTATAGATGCCGCCGGAAATGTATCCTTGCCTTCAATGTATGGTGTCACGGTAGACAATACGCCTCCCACCGTTGTTTTAACAGACGATCACCCAGATGCGATAGTTCGCAACGGTGATTCAGTAATCATTACCGCAACCTTCACCGAGGCAAACCAGATGGATGAGGTCTCTGGAGCCCCGACAATACAGATTGGCGGCCTGATAAATCCGGTCATGACCAAACAGAGCAATCTTGTCTGGACGTATACCTGGAATGTTCCGACTGGCAATGACGGTGTTCAGGCAGTTGTAATAACCTCTACAGACGTGGCAGGCAATGCAAATACTGCCGCCACCGGCAAGACATCTTATACGATCGACAACATTGGCCCGACAGTTGTTCTTTCTGATGATCAGCCAGATAATGTCGTGATGTTTGGTGACACGGTTCTGATAACTGCTACGTTCTCAGAAGCAGACCAGATTAACAGCAGCACTCCGCCAACCATATCCATTGTAGATGATATCTCTAATCAGGCAATGACCGAGGTCAGTAACCTGGTTTGGACCTACAGCTGGGCTGTTCCATCTGCCCTTTACGGCGACAAAGCGGTAAGCATCGTTGCTTATGACCGGGCCGGCAACACCAATAGCCCTGCCACCGGCAGAACATCTTATTCAATACCCTCGAAAACAATTACTGCTTTTAACTTCACAAACCCGGCGGCAATAGGCGTGATCAACGAAGGGGGCAAAACCATTTCGCTGACTGTTCCGTCTGGAACCAATGTTACGTCTCTGGTTCCAACCATAACGCATACGGGTACGAGCATTTCGCCCGACACAGGAATAGCAAATGATTTTACAAATTCAGTCATTTATACTGTAACTGCAGCAGACTTAAGTACTCAGGCCTATACGGTTACAGTAATCGCCCAATCATATAATATGTCGATAACTTCTTTCGCTGGTGCGCCACTTAGTCTTGATGGAACGGGTGCAGCCGCCGCTTTCTATAACCCCAAAGGTATTTCTGTTGACAGTTCTGGCGTTTTATTTGTGAGTGATTCTTCTGACCATACGATTAAGCAAATTTCTGCTGCCGGAGTTGTAACAAACTTTGCAGGAACATCAGAATCTTTTGGCAGCAATGATGGAACGGGTGCATCTGCAAGGTTTAAGTTTCCTCTCGGATCTGATGTTGACAGCTTAGGCAATCTGTATGTCGCTGATAGCGAAAATAATACGATTCGAAAAATAACTTCCGGTGGGGTGGTAACAACATTCGCCGGAATAGCAGGGTCGTCTGGCACAACTGATGGAACCGGTTCGGCTGCAAGGTTTTACGTCCCTATGGATGTTGCGGTAGACAGTCTGGATAATGTTTACATCGCTGACACATATAATCATACAATTAGAAAAATAACTTCCGGTGGAGTAGTAACGACAATTGCCGGTACAGCTGGAGTAAGTGGCAGTTTAGATGCTAATGGCATCTCGGCAAGTTTCAATCAACCGCGTGGCATTGCCATTGATAGTTCAGGAAATTTGTTTGTCGCAGATTATAATAACCACACAATTCGAAAAATAGATGCTGTTGGCGAGGTTACTACTTTTGCCGGAACAGCAGGTTCTCCCGGAAGTACAGATGGAACAGGAACCGCGGCCAAATTCTCTTATCCATCGGGTGTTGAAGTAGATACCTCAGGCAATGTCTATGTAGCTGAGTTACAAGGTCATAGAATTCGTAAAATAACTTCAGCAGGTGTGGTAACAACGTTTGCCGGATCAGGGTCTATTGGTTTTGCTGATGGAATTGGTATTTCGGCAACATTTTGTTTCCCTTCAGCAGTTGCCGTAGACAATTCGGGCAATCTATATATTACTGACTCTCACAATTTTACAACTCGTAAGATAACTACAGCAGCGGTCGTATCAACATTCGCTGGAACTGCACCCGGCACTGATGGCACCGGAATTTATGCCAGGTTTGATTACCCGAGTGGGGTTGTAGTGGACAGTTCTGGAAACGTTTTTGTTGCCGATAAAGATTGTCATACCATCCGAAAAATTACTTCTGCCGGGGTTGTTTCAACATTTGCCGGCATGGCATTGCAATCTGGAAGCACGGATGGAACAGGGTCGTCTGCCAGATTTTTTCAGCCCAATGGTATTGCAATTGATAGCTCAGAGAATTTGTATGTGGCCGACATGGCTAATAACACTATTCGGAAAATTACTTCAGGGGGGGGGGTCAGTACACTCGCCGGAAGTCCAGGTTCTTCAGGCAGCAATGATGGCACTGGTTCGGCGGCGCGTTTTTACCTGCCTTGCGGTATTGCTGTTGACAGCATGGGTAATATTTATGTGGCTGATATGAATAATCACACAATTCGAAAAGTAACCCCCATCGGCGAAGTAACGACCCTTGCCGGAACCGCCGGTATAAGTGGCATCACAGATGGAACAGGTTCGGCGGCGAGGTTTAACAGACCCGCTTCGGTTGGAGTGGATAGTGCCGGCAATGTTTATGTGGCTGATATGGAAAATCACACTATAAGAAAAATTACCCCTGGAGGGGTGGTAACAACCCTTGCCGGAACTGCAGGTGCAATGGGCAGTAATGACGGAACCGGTTCGGTTGCAAGGTTTAAACAACCCCAAGGCCTTGCTGTCGATAGTGCCGGTAATATATTTGTCTGCGATACTGATAATGCTACGATTCGACAGGTTACTCCCGCAGGAATAGTGAGCACAATTTGTGGTGTTGCCGGCTCGCGAGGAATTGTTGATGGGACAGGTTCTTCCGCAAGATTCTATGGCCCTCACGGTATTGCAGTGGATAATTCTTTAAATGTTTATGTTACTGATCAAAATCCTGTTCGCAAAGGGGCACTCAGTCCATATTGAGTAATTCAGAAATAGCTGAAGCTATGCTTTGAAATTTTTTTCCAGGCCGGTGCGGCCCCCTAATAGGGCCAGCATCGACTGGTTTTGCGGTTATAAAATTTTGATTTGGCTTAAACAGAATATTGTTTTCAGCATTCTCTGGTTTGTCTAAAACAAGTGCTGATAAAATTTTTGAAAGCTGATCGTTCAGAAACATCCGGCACGGAAAAGAAACCCGGCGAGAATGCAGCCCCAGACAATGATTTTGCAGGTCAGAAACCTGATGAAGAAGTGCGGGTCTTCACTGACCAGAACCTTGTTGCGGTAATAACGGATGTTCTGAAAATAATAGGCTGTGACAATGCCGTAGGCAGAAAGGCTTGGCACAATTTGCGGTTTAGGCGAAAGAACAAAGTCGAGAAAGAAAATCAGCAGCACAAGATAAAATGAGAGACCGTAAGGCCAACAGCACTCTCTGATATAGAATCGCCAGATCTTACCGGCAAGGGTTTTGCGACCAGCATTTATCAAGTCCGGCATCTACTTATTTCCAATAATTGAATTTGAGCTTTTTCAGGACAATGCTTCCTGACAAGCTTATTTTAACATTTATCCGCTTGAGTTTTGTCTGGCCCTCTGAAGAACAAGCAGCAAAAAGTTGTCGTGGCGGTATGGGTTGGCGTAAACTGCATTTTGAAATCGATCATTTTGAGCTGCCGGCCGTGAAATGAAAGATGTCTTATCTCGAAAAGTGGTTTTAAACGCTCACCAATTCTTCGGTGCAGCAACGCCTATTGAGCTTATTAACAGAGGAACTGCCGATGACGACGAAACCTGTTACTGCTTCTTATATAGACTGGGAGCCTGCGGTCAGCGCTCAGGATATTTTTCGCGCCACCGTAGCTTTTTCATTTTTATCGGCAGATGCTGCCGGGCAATTGTTCTGGGTCGAACTTCGCCCCGAAGAGAAAGGGCGCTGCGTGATCATGATGCGCACGTTGGCCGGCGAATGCCGTGAATTGCTGCCGTCGCCTTTTTCTGCGAGATCCCGGGTGATGGAATACGGCGGCATGCCTTATGTGGTAGCTAATGGCCGGGTAATTTTTGCCAACTTTGCTGATCAGCGCCTGTATGCACTTGATAGCGAAAACCCTGGTATTCCGCAGCCGCTCACCACTGAAAAAACTGGCAACGGTTTGTTGATGAAATACCTGCAGCCGGTCGTGTCACCTGATGGCCGCTGGCTGGTGGCTGCC
Organism: Candidatus Rifleibacteriota bacterium; assembly: GCA_028691595.1. Lineage (GTDB taxonomy): Bacteria > Muiribacteriota > Ozemobacteria > Ozemobacterales > Ozemobacteraceae > Rifleibacterium. The sequence goes on along the minus strand of JAQUZA010000211.1, from coordinate 1,768 downwards.
TGTGAAGTTGAAGACGGCAGCTCAGAACCCATGAATGCTCTGTGTGTTGTGGATCTGCAGGTGACCGGGCTTCAGGAGCCGCGGATAATTGTTAAGGGCGCTGACTTTTACAAGCAGCCGACATTTTCTGCAGATGGCAGCAGACTGGCCTGGCTTGAATGGAACCACCCCTGCATGCCCTGGGATTCAACGATTCTGACCGCCGCGCCATTTGCCAACGGCAATATCGATGCAGAAGACACCTGCAGAATCGCCGGGTCGACAACTTCAGCGGTTAATGATTTTGCCTTCAGTCCGGGCGGCGAGATCCGCTTTGTCATGGACATCAAAGATTCTTCACCTGAAACCATCTGCAACTTTTTTAATCTCTACTCATGGCGTGACGGTGTAGTTCGCCCGCTGACGCATCAGACGCATGAAATTGCAGCGTTCGTTAACGCCGGAAAAAGAGTTCTGGCGTTGATTTATCGCGAAGGCTCACCGTCTCTTGCCTGGATTGACCCGGTGACCGGCCAGTTGACCGATTTACAGACCCCGTTTTCGGCAGTTAACAAGCCTGTTCTTCTAGGGGATCGCATTGCTGTGGTCGGCACTCCGGCTGACCGGCCAACGCAGCTTGCCCTGATTGACCCCAACGGCCAGGTCGAAGTGCTTCGCGAAGCGTCGCAGAGCGACCTGCATCATGAAGATGTCAGCGCCCCCCGGCGGGTGTCTTTTCCCACTGCCGATGGCGGGGTATGCTACGGGTATTTTTATCCGCCCAAGAACCGTCGCTATCTGGCTCCAGAAGGTGAGCTGCCGCCGGTTCGGGTACTGGTGCATGGCGGGCCAACCGGCATGGCCAGGCCTGGGTTTTCCCGCGAGAATGTTTTCTGGACTTCGCAGGGTTACGCAATTTTTGATGTGAATTATCGCGGTTCACTAGGTTTCGGCAGGGCCTATCGCGATGCACTGCTTGGAAACTGGGGAATTCTCGATATCAACGACGTGCGTGATGGTCTGATATATCTTCGTCAGCAGCGTATGATCGGTGACCAGGCGGTTGTGTCGGGGGGCAGCGCCGGCGGTTATACTGTTCAAAGACTGCTTACCGAGTTCCCTGACATGTTTGCTACCGGGGCAAGCTATTTTGGCATCGGTAACCTCGTCACACTGCAGAATCTGACCCATAAATTCGAAGCGCGTTATCTCGAAGGTCTGCTGGGTGGGCCGATGTCTACGCATCGCCAGGTTTTCGAAGATCGCTCGCCAATCAATCATCTTGAGAATCTGAAAAGCCCGATGATCATTTTCCAGGGCTCAGAAGACAAGGTCGTGCCGCCTGAGAATTCGCGCGAAATGGCCGAAATTCTCGCCCGCAAAAAGGTGCTGCATGAATACTACGAATATAAAGAAGAGGGCCACGGCTTCAGGCAGAAGGCCAATCTCGTCGATTCTCTCGAAAAAGAAGCGGTCTTTTTCAAGAAGATTCTACGGCAAAAAAACCGAAAGTAAAAATCAGCCAAAAAGCTCCAGGGGGGAGCTTTTTTGTCGGACTTTTGCAGCGTTCACAGGAAAAAGCGGGCCTTGTTGAATGGGATAAATTAGCGGGGAACTGCTTCTGCCAGGAACTTTTACTGTGGATCAGTCTGATACTTCTTTTTGATGTAGATCGCATTGATGAACATCATCAGCAACCCGCAGAGTGGGAAGGCGACGGATTGCGTGCCTTTGAATGGGCTTTCAGACATGGCCAGTGCCATTGGTGCAGAAACCACGTATAAGAGCG
>JAQUZA010000210.1 GCA_028691595.1 Candidatus Rifleibacteriota bacterium | reverse complement strand
ACCTGCGCCTCTTTGAAGCGATGATGGAACAGGGTGCCCTCGCCCTGCAGAGCCTTCAATTCATCGAACAGATGGAAACCCTGCGCAAACAGGAACTGGCGTTCATCAATATTGTTTCAGAAATGACCTCTGATATCAAACTGGGTTCACTTCTGCAAAACGTTATGGGCGAAGCGACCCGTATGCTCAATGCCGAACGTTCGACCCTTTTTCTCCACGACGAAAAATCAGATGAATTATGGTCAGAAGTCGGCCAGGGCCTCGAGTCTGCTCAGATAAGGCTTCCCAGCCATGCCGGTATCGCCGGAGCGGTTTTTAAATCGAGCAAAACTATTAATATTCCTTATGCCTACGCCGACCTGCGCTTTAACCCGTCATTCGACAAAAAAACCGGCTTTTTTACACGCTCGATCCTCTGCGTTCCGGTGGTTAACAAGCATGGCAAAACGATTGGCGTTACTCAGGTGCTCAACAAGCATGGCGGCCCGTTTTCGCAGGAAGACGAAGCTCGCCTGCGCGCCTTCACCGCCCAGGTTTCAATCGCGCTAGAAAATGCCAAGCTTTTTGCAGACGTTCAGGCCATGAAAAATTACAACGAAGCCATGCTTGAATCAATGTCAAACGGCCTCATCACCCTCGATGCCTCAGGGAAAATTGCCACCTGTAATGCTGCCTGTTCGCGAATTCTGCGGGTTTCGGCGGCCTCGATCATCAATAAACCAGCTGCCGAATTCTTTGCGGCCGACAACGCCTGGGTTCTTGAAAAGCTGCGCCTGGTCACAGAAACCCAGCAACAGCAGACCTCTGTCGATGCACCTTTAAAAGTGGGCAGTGAAACTCTGTCGGTGAATCTTACAGTGCAGTCACTGCTGAACATCGACCAGAAGATCATAGGCACCATGATCATCATCGAAGACATCAGCAACGAAAAGCGCCTGAAATCAACGATGTCACGCTACATGGACCCGGCAATCGCCGACCGGCTTCTTGCCTCCGGCACCGACCTTCTCGGCGGCCTGAATGTAGAGTGTACGGTTCTATTCTCTGATATCAGGGGCTTCACGACCCTCACCGAACAACTCGGCCCACAAGGAACAGTTGGCCTGCTGAACGAGTATTTCACCCTCATGGTCGACTGCATTCAACAGGAAAACGGCATGCTCGACAAATTTATCGGCGATGCCATAATGGCAGCTTTCGGCATTCCGGTTGCCCACCAGGACGACGCTGACCGGGCGGTGCGCGCTTCTATTGCCATGATCGAGACGCTTAACAAATGGAATCATCTCAGAACCTCTGAGGGCAAACTGCCGGTCAACATCGGTATCGGCCTCAACACCGACACAGTAGTTTCGGGTAATATCGGTTCGAACAAGCGCATGGACTTCACCATCATCGGCGACGGGGTGAACCTTGCAGCCAGACTTGAGTCAGCCTGCAAACAATATGGCACAAAAATCCTCATCAGTGAGTTCACCCTGCGCAAACTGAAAGGAACCTACCGTCAGCGGGAAATAGATCTGGTGGTGGTCAAAGGCAAGACCAAACCTGTTTCGATCTACGAAATCATGTCTTATCATAACCGCGAAAGCTTTCCAGGCCTTGGTGAAGTGCTCGGAACGTTCAAAGATGGCCTGTCTGCATACCGGGCCCGCAAATGGGATGCCGCAATCCGCCTGTTTTCAGACTGTCTGGCAATAAATCCGAACGATAAGCCCAGCAAATTATATGTTGAACGGGCCAGGTTTCTTAAAGACAACCCACCAGCCGACGACTGGGCCGGAGTCTGGGTTATGGAAGCAAAGTAGACCCACCGCAGCCACAAAAAAGGGCAACTGCAGCCACCGGTCAGGCACGCCTGAACCGAGACTTAAATCGTTTCGCGCAGAAAATCTTTTAAATGCCTGACGGCATCATAAAGCTCGACTCCGGTGGGCAACGTCGCAGCAATGCGGTCTACAATCTCTCTGGCAGCAACTTTTCTAATTGTCGGAACATAATTAAGATCATAAATCCAGCAAAGCTGCAGCAGGCAAAAATCTGCCTGAGACTTAACATGCTCATAGCTTGCCTGACGACGGTTGCGAAGATCGTCGAGTATCATCGAACTTGGCGGAACATCGCGCGGAAGATTCCAGATGATGCCCGGCTCGTTTTTTAAAGAATCTTCTTTTATGGCATTATTCAGAACGAAAAAAATATCAAGTTTGTCAGCATCTCTGACCAGCTTTACAAAACGGTTTGAGTCATGCGAAAGATCATCAGGAACGGTATGACAGTTGTGGTAATGCACCGACTCAAGAATGTAATCGCGCTCTTCAACCGCCAGACCATCGAGCCAGCCTGACTCGATCAGAACATCATAACCTCGTTCTCCGTGGTTTACCGATTTCGGGTCATAATAGGTCTTGAACTCCTGGTATTGCGAAAAGCGACCGACGTCATGAAAAAGACCAATTGCCTCAGCAAGCAGAATGTCATTTTCGCTCCAGCCCAGCTCGGCAGCGATATCCCGGGCTTCGGTCGCAACTCTTGCAGAATGGTCGAGCTTCAACTGCATCATCGGGTGCAAAATCCCGCTGCTGCTGCGAAATGAGTTCACATAATCATTAAACCGGTTTTTCAGGCCCTGAAATTCATTTTCTATCATCTTCGTACCCACTAACCTTGTAGTACAACTTCTTTGATCGACATAAACGGCTCATTTGAACCGTTTTCGCAGTAATTTTAATACCAGATGCCTCAGCTGCTGATAAACTGCTGGTGTGTTCCCACAAATACCACGCTCTCAGAAAGATGTCAAAAACACTTCCCCCTGAACCTTTGCAAAGGTATTTGCAGCCCGTACAAGGGTGATTGTTAAATAAATATCGGTATATGTTAGAATTCATTGTCGGGTATCTGCAACAAGAGGAAAATCAAAGATAATGAGCAAAACAACTGGTATGCTTCTCGTTTGCCTGCTTTTTTTCTGCATGGCCGCCTCGGCTGAATCATGGTCTATCAACCCCCGGGCAAGGTTTACCAGATACGAAAAAACGCATCCCGGCCAGGCAGAATGGGGCAACGGCGATATGCGCCTCCACCACCTCTGGTGGTTTTCCAGGTTTCCTCACCATCCCGGTACATTCGAAGGAAAGCTTGCCAACTGGTGGAAATACATTTTCGCCTGGGATGAGCATCGCAACCTTTAACGGCCGTTCTGACCAAAGCTGCCCGCGATTTTTCAAATGCCGCCTCATCCGCAAATGTTGAGGATTCAGGGCCACAGAAAAACTTCTGCGTCTTCAGGGGCTGGTGCCGGCAAGTATCGCCAGTGCGGCTTCATCATCGAGATTCTGCGCCATTTCAATGACACTCAAGCCTTTGGCGTTGGTCTTAAATATGTCTCCACCCTTGTCGACAAGAAACTGCAGCATTCTCAGACGGTTACGGCGCAACAATGATTCAACCTCTACCCGGTTCTCTGGAAATCTCATCAAGCCTGAGCTGCCGACCGGGGGATTGTAATCACCAAGAAGCATCGACATTGCAAAATTTCTATCTGAATAATCTCCCTCAACTTTTCTCTTTGTCACCTCCGGCAGGCTTTTGAATGACAGCCCAATACAGGCATGCAGGGGGGTGTTTCCAGATTCGTCGATCGTATTAACCGGAAGATCGATCGTCCAGAGCCTGCTGAACAAATCAGGCCTGGCGGTTTTAACCAGCAGATGCAACGGCGTTTCCCCGGCATGATTCCTTGCCCGGAAATCTGCACCCCAATTAAGCAGAAGCTCAAAGCAGTTTGCAGAAGCCTCGGGTCTGGCTTCCCAAAACGGGGGTTGAGCCCGTACAGCCAGAAAAAATGGCGTTTCACCCTGATAATCAGCAACATCGGCCAGAGCAGGCGCAGCTGCGAGTTCGGCTCTTGACGAGCCGCCAAGAAGAATCTCTGCCACCTGTGCATTATCGAGACCTGCCGCCACATGCAGTGGCGTTCGGCCCTCAGCATCGACCGCAAATCTGTCTGCGCCCCTTTTTATCAGCAGCGCAGCGGCAGCAGGGGCATTGAAACGGGCGGCATGATGGAGAGGTGTCGAATCTGAAGCATCACGGGCCTCGATATCAGCTCCAGCACCAAGCAGGGCCTCTAAAGCAGCAGTGGCGTTCGAGCCCGCAGCAATATGCAGCGGAGTTTGCCCCGTTGCCATGGCGATGCCCGGTTTGCACCCCTGTTTGACAAGAAACCGCACCGAGGCCGAGGCGTTATAGTTCGCGGCAAAAAACAGCGGCGGCATCTGAGCATCGTCTAGAGCCTGCAGATTCAAGCCTTTCGAAGTCAACCATGGTAACAACCCGGGTGCCAGACCGGCCGCCACATGGGCCGGCGTTCGACCATGGCTGTCAACCAGATTTATATCGACTCCGGCTTTTAAAAGTCTTTCGCAAAGCTTGCGATCACTGCTGGCCACAGCACGGTTAAGAAAAGTCTGGCCGTTTTCGAGACCGATCGACAGTTTACTGCTGCTATAACCGAGCCGCAAAAGCATATCGGCATCATAATTATCAAGTGCCCGGCTGATCATGGCCGCAGCCATTTCCGGCGGAAATTTGCCCTGTACACCTTTGCGCAAAAGCTTTTCAGCGAGATTTATATGCGAAAGGCGGCAGGCTATGAGCATCGGTGTCTCACCAGCCTTGTTTCCTGCGTTCAGGTTTGCCCCGCCATCGAGAAGCAATTCAAGAAGATCAGCATTGCCAATACCGGCAGCAAGATGAACCGGAAAATCGCCGGCGGCATTGGCAATATCTGGGTTTGCTTTTTGCCGCAGCAGATGTCTGATAACATCGATTCGACCACCTTGAACAGCCAGATGCAGCGGGGTTTCACCGCGTAAATTCTTTGCATTCAACGCTATCGAGGGCAGATCGACAAGTAGTGCTGCCAGATCGTCACGACCCGCATAAATCGCCAGATGCAGCAGGGTATTATGTGAAGCATCATGTTTGCGGCAGAGGGTTTTATCCTGTTTGAGTCTATTTACAGCCTCTTCGTAAGGCAGATCGGCCCAGGTTGTGATCTTCTCGCGCAGTAACTGCTTTGACTCTTCAGCAGCCGGGCCAGCGCCGGCAAACATTGCCAGGGTTGCAGCAAACATCACCACAGACAGAATTTTCCGTCTAAATAGAAAAAAAACAACGCATTTTTTTTTAATGGCGGTAGTCAAAATATACACCTGCAATTCCGGGATATGCTGCAAAAGGATACCACTGAAAAATAGCCCCGGGCAACGAGTCAGTTTGTCACAGTCATTCCGATGCCAATTCTCAGATGATGCAGAACTTAAGAAATGATTGGACGGCAGGGAAAAATTGGAACACAATTGTAATAGAGGTAAAAAAATATGAAACCCGAAAAAAGAGGCAGGAAGAACTTTCGCCCTGAATATATGCCCGGTTGGCAGAGTCTATGTTGTTTTATACTTCTATTATGCTGGTTCTGTTGTGCACCTGCCGATGTAACTGGTGCTGAACCCCCAGGGATCAAAGAGCAGTTTGAAGCCAAAATTTCACAGCTGGCAGGGCTTCCGGTATCGGTAAAAAATTACAGCCTTGAATATGCCACAGTTCACCTTGACGGCGTAAAAATTGGTGACCTCGCCCGGCCGGAACTGCCGTACATCAATATCAAAAAACTTTCAGCAACCTGCGATTTCATGAGCCTGCTCGGCGGAAATCTGGTATTGAAAGAGATTATAATCAACTCCCTCACCGGTAATCTCACCCAGAATGCCGCCGGCAATTTTTTGCCCACCGGCTTTAAGCGTTCAGCCTCTTCGACGGGCAATATTTCTTCAGCCGATCTTCCCTTCAATCTAGTCAAGGGCAAAAACCTTGAAATATCTGTGTTTGACGCTGCGAAAAAGCAGATCATGAAAATTAAAATTGCCTCGGCGACTCTGTCGGATGATGATGCGGCAGACCAGAAGTCAAAATTGCTGCTGAGTGCAAGTTTGAGCGGCGCTGTTATTGACCAGCGAATGTTAACGCGGCCAATTGAAG
>JAQUZA010000209.1 GCA_028691595.1 Candidatus Rifleibacteriota bacterium | reverse complement strand
ACTCCAACTACAGACGGCCCTCGAGGGCAGCCTCAAATCAGGAAATTCAGATGCTGCTAAAACCTCAGAATACGAAGAAATGGTTGATTATGGCTCTGGATACCAGCTTGCAAAGGTAAATGCCACTCCTGACCTGAAAATTGTTAAAGCTTCTGACAATACTGAAACAGAAAAAGCGGTTGATATCGCAGAAACCAGTGGCAGCGAAACCACAGATGACTCTACGGCCGAACCTCTTTCAGCAGCGGGTTGGATCGTAAGACGTGATGCAGTTCTGGATAAATTTCTTCAGCTCATTGACAGCTTGTCTAATTCTTTCGGAAGTAGTGCTCAGGTAGTTCGTGCCGGGTTCTCATTCTCAGTGGATAAAGGAATATCTGCCGGCCACATGGAAGGTGGAACAGCGGTTGAGAATGCTGACAACAGCGGCATGGATGCAAAGAAAGAAGACGTAGAGACTGCAGGTGCAAAATAAGAAATAGTCGTATAAATAAGACATATTGAAAGGGAAATAAGGGAGCAAACCAGCTGTTACGGGCTGCCTCATGAGGAGGCGGCCCTTTGTTGTACGGTCAAATTCTTCATAAATTGCTGAAAGTTGAGAAAAAGCATACGAAGTATTAGTATGTGAGTAAGGGAGAAAACCGCATGGATGATAATTTTGACCGTTTCAGAGAACTGTATCAGCACCGTTGGGGGCTGAATCATGGCGATGATGCAAGCAAAGAAACACCCTCATTCTGGGATGAAAAGTCAGCTGATTTTGCTGCCAAGGCCCATTCGCCTGAAGCCAGGGCTGAGGCAGTCGAATTTTTAAGCCGGTTCAGCTGGAGTCCTGGCGAAACGGTTCTTGACGTGGCGGCCGGCCCGGGCACTTTTGCTATTCCGCTCGCAAAAATGGTTAAGCACGTTACGGTCACTGATTTTTCTACCGGCATGCTTGAGCAGTTGCTAAAGCGCGCAGTGGCAGAACATGTGAATAACCTCGAGGTTGTGCCCGGCCGTTGGCTTGAGATTAATTCTCCGGGAGTTTTTGACACTGTCCTGTGCTTGAACAGTCTTGGAGTAGTGGCGACCGATTCACATCATCAACCACAGCTTGTCTCTGCCTTGAAAAAACTTTTCGATGCCTGTTCCCGTCGTCTTATCATGCTTATTCCTCATGCTGATTCACCTCTTGAACCGCAGATGCGAAAAATTCTCGGGCTCGAAGAAATATCTGTCGAGCGCCGGCGTATCGCCATTCTTTATTATGCCATGGTTGACTGTGGCATGTTGCCGAATCTTGAAATAATCTGCCGGCCTTTCCGCTGGACTTTTGCATCCCCTGAAGAGGCCGGCGAAACATTGATGCGCAAGGCAGGCGTGAAAGACCGGGCAAAAAATACTGCAAAGTTTGCCGACTATCTGTCGACCAGGTTAATTCGTGATCCGGATGGCCGTTTCAATCTGGTTTATAATGTGTCACAGGCATTATTTTCCTGGGTGCGCCAATAGCGGTTATTTGTGTTGCACCCTGAATACGCCGTCCCAGTCACGACCAGGCGGGCGGTCGTGCAGCTCGCGGCATCTGGTCAGATACATTTCGGCTGCAGAATCTTCGGGCAGCAGCTCGAGAATTTTCTGAAATTGTTCGTAGGCTTCGCGCCACTGGCGATTAAGATAACTACTGAGCGCTTCTTCGGACATCTTTTCGATGCATTTAAAAGACTCGGCATCAGGGTGATTCGCCGAACCGAGCAGTTGATAAATTCTCACACTCTTCTTTCGGCCTTTGACCGCCACCAGATCGAGAGGTCTGAAAATGAAGGCTTTTCCTGCCCCCGCTACGGTTGATTCACTGACGATAATTTCAGAGGCGTAGAGCTTGTTCAGGCTTTCCAGGCGGCTGGCAAGATTGACGCTGTCTCCGACTGCTGTGTAATTGAAGCGATCGGATGAGCCGAAATTTCCGATCAGAGAAATACCGGTGTTGATACCAATGCGCGTTTTAAGAGGGTCTCTATTTTCGCTCAGCCATTTTTCGTTAAGCTTTTTTATGGCCGCTTCAATCTCGATTGCCGCAATACAGGCATGTTCAGCCTGCCGGGAATCTTTGGCCGGAGCTCCCCAGAAAGCCATGACCGAATCGCCGATGTATTTGTCGATTGTGCCACCATGCCGATGAATTACCGCCGCAATCGAGTCAAAGTATTCAGAAAGCTGCTGCATCAGGTCAGATGGTGAAACGCGCTCGGTGATTGACGAAAAATCGCTGATGTCAGTAAACATCAGGGTTATCTCTTCGGCCTGGGCCTGCAGTCTCGCTTCGTTGCGGTTGTGCACCAGGCCCTGAACTATTTCAGATGGAACGTATTTTTTGAAGGACCCGAGGGCCTTTTTCATTGAATCCATGGTTTCGCCCATCTGCTGAATTTCGGTTATCGGCGACTTGAGATCGATAGTGCCATCAAAGTCGAGATTTTGAATGCGACCTGCTTCGGCCGTAAGTCTTTTAATTGGTTCTGTGAGTTCGCGTGCAATTGCAGAAGTTAAAAAACCTGCAATAATCAGGAGCCAGAAGGAAAACAGCAGTGTGGTTTCGTGAATTCGGGCAATTGGCCCGATAAAATCGTCTTCTGGTACGATTATGCCCAGCACCCAGTCACGCCCGAAATTTTCCGGAAAAGGCCTGAAAGATGCAATAAAACGGTTCCCATCGTGATCGAAGGTGAATTTAAACTGTTTGTTATCAAGATAATTGTTGATTGCAGATTTTATGGGCCCATTTTTAAGGCTTTCACGCATTGGCGAACGCGGGGCGCGAATGTTATCCATGCTTACCCCTGCTTTTTCGGGGTAGGCAAGCACATTGCCCTCGCTGTCAGCTATGAATGCAACCCCTGATTCACCAATTTTAAGGCTTTTGAGAAATTCGGCCAGTTCGTAAAGTCTGAAATCGATGCCAACTGCCCCGACAAAATTGCCGTCTGGCCCAAACACAGGGTGAGCACAGGTTATGCCGGGAACCTGGTCTGTAAACAGCCGATATTCACGGCTCCAGACAATTGTTCCTTCGGACTTAGCCAGGGAATACCATGGGCGTTCGCGCGGGTCATAGTTCAAAATCGAACTGCTGCGGGTGGCGATAATCTGCCAGTCAGCATCGCGGTCAATTTCGATTACGCCCGAGGGCTCGCTGGTGCGTGAGATGATTCTCGTTGAATATGTTCCTTCTTCAAGTCGACGCGACATGACAAAATTGCCGTTCTCGTCTCCAAGGTACACTGCTGAAAATTGCGGATAAATTTCAAGGGTTTCGAGGCTCAGTGTTTCAACAAGTTCAGGTGATTTGGCAAAAGAGTCGCCGCGCTCGATCATTTTGCGCAGCAGAGCTCCGGTTTTGCGGGCCGGGTCGAGATGGTTACTGGTTTGTCTGATAACCGTTTCTGAAATCTGGTAGAGAAGCTCGTCAGATGATTGCAGCATGATCTCAGAATTACTGCGATAGCCATAGACAACTATTCCGGCGACTATCAGCGAAAAAAGTGCCAGAAAAGAAAAGAAGACTACTACCTGCAGGCGGTATGTTCTGATGCTGTTTTCATTCATGCAATTCTTTCAGATTCTAGCATTTTTGTCAGAGTTGCGCAGCATTATTAAAACCCATTTGTCTGCTATAAATTGAAGCTGCGTTTGGTGTTGCTCAAAAAGAATTCAAGGTTTATATTGTCTGACGGTTAAAAGATAAAGACAACCCGGAGGTCGCAAGGAATGTTAGACAATAGAACAATTGCCGATGCAATGACCATCAAGCTTGAAGCGGTTCTGCCCCCATACCCTGAATTTGAGCCAGGAGTCAGGCGTGCCCCTGATCGTGGCTTTACTCTCAACCAGGGAGAAACGGAAACCGCTCTGAAGAATGCTCTCAGATATGTTCCTGAAGAACTTCACGAGGCTCTGATACCCGAATTTCTTGAAGAATTGAAAACCCGTGGTCGCATCTATGGTTACCGCTTCAGACCAGCAGGTACCATAGAGGGGCGACCCATCAATGATTACAAAAGTAACTGTGTCGAAGGCAAAGCTTTTCAGGTGATGATCGACAATAACCTTGACTTTGCCATTGCTCTCTACCCTTACGAGCTGGTTACCTACGGTGAAACCGGCCAGGTCTGCCAGAACTGGATGCAATACCGCCTGATAAAAAAATACCTGGAAGTTTTGACCCAGGACCAGACACTTGTTGTGATGTCCGGGCATCCCCTAGGCCTTTTCAGGTCGCACCCGTCGGCACCAAGGGTCATTATGAGCCACGGTTTGATGATTGGCATGTTTGACAACCAGGAAGAGTGGCACCGGGGCATGCAGCTCGGCGTAACCAATTACGGCCAGATGACTGCCGGTGGTTGGATGTACATTGGCCCGCAGGGCATTGTGCATGGTACCTTCAATACCATTCTCAATGCCGGGCGCATGAAACTCGGCATTGCGCCAGATGAAGACCTGACCGGGCACCTGTTTGTTTCATCAGGCCTGGGAGGCATGAGCGGAGCTCAGCCAAAGGCTGTCGAAATTGCCAACGGAGTTGGAATTATCGCCGAGGTTGATGAGTCGCGCATTAAAACCCGTCATGAACAGGGCTGGGTGGCCAAAATCGCCAATACCCCGGCCGAAGCCTTTGAAATGGCTCATGATCACATGCGCAGCCGGCGCACCACCTCTATTGCATTTCATGGCAACATCGTAGATCTGCTCGAATACGCCGTTAAAAAGAATATTCCCATCGAAATGCTTTCTGATCAGACTTCTTGTCATGCTGTATATGATGGTGGCTATTGCCCTAAGGGTTTGAGCTTTGCCGAAAGAACCGAAATGATTGCCAGAGATCCGGCAAAATTCAAAGAACTGGTCAATGCTTCCCTGAAAGCTCATTTTAAGGCAATCAAAACATTATGCCAGCGTGGAACCTACTTTTTTGACTACGGCAACGCTTTTATGCGCTCTGTTTTTGATGCTGGTGTCAAAGAAATCTGCGCCAACGGCGAAAATCCACGCGACGGTTTTATCTGGCCTTCATATGTTGAAGATATAATGGGCCCGATGCTCTTTGATTATGGCTATGGGCCTTTCAGATGGGTTTGCCTCAGCGGCAGACAAGAAGATCTCGACAAGACCGATCAGGCTGCTATGGCCTGCATAGACCCCAACCGTCGAGCCCAGGATCGTGATAATTATGTCTGGATTCGCGATGCCAAAAAAAATGCTCTTGTTGTTGGTACTCAGGCACGAATTCTTTACCAGGATACCGACGGGCGCGTGAAGATAGCTTTGAAGTTCAACGAAATGGTGCGTAAAGGCGAAATTGGGCCGGTTATGCTGGGTCGCGATCATCATGACACCGGTGGAACCGATTCGCCCTATCGTGAAACTGCCAATATCAAGGACGGCAGCAATATCATGGCCGAAATGGCTACACATTGTTATGCCGGCAACGCCGCCAGAGGGATGAGCCTCATCTCTTTGCACAATGGCGGAGGAGTTGGCATTGGTAAGTCTGTCAACGGTGGTTTTGGCCTGGTTCTCGATGGCAGCAAACGCATTGATGAAATCATCCGGCAGGCGATGACCTGGGATGTAATGTGCGGTGTTTCACGTCGCGCCTGGGGCCGATGTGAGAATGCCATTGAAGTTTCGGCCGCATTCAATAACAGCGGTAACGGTAACCACGTTACTCTGCCATATATCCCGCAGGAAGATGCCGTTAAGGAAGCCGTTGCCGGGCTGTTCAAGTCAGGCCGCTAATCGAGTGGTCTGATTTCGGGCAGGGCAGGGCGGGTATTTTCGAGGTTGGCGCTGGCACTGGCAGAAGCACTATTGCTTTTGCCAGCGCCTGAAACGGCGAATTTTTCACGCAGCTGCTGCTGATTGGCGGCAATCAGTTCGACGAACTGGTTGCCGATGTTCTGCAGGGCAAGGGTTCGACTCGCCAGATTCCCGGCAAAAAAGGCCTCAGAAAACTTTTCCCTGCCGATCTGGGTCTTTTCAAAATATTCGAGTTCTGCCTGACTGAACTTGAGGTCTATCAGATATTCTTCGTAT
>JAQUZA010000208.1 GCA_028691595.1 Candidatus Rifleibacteriota bacterium | reverse complement strand
GACCTTGGTGCTGTGCCCGTGGGTGTATGAATCTTTTGCTTCAATTGCCGCTGCCAGGGCCATAACCATTGAAAGATACTGGCGCTTCATTTCGGCATAGAGTTTGGCGTTTTCAATGGCAATACTGGCCTGGGAGGCAAAGGTAGAAAGAAGATCGATTTCATCCTGAGAGAAGTCTCTGGGTTTGCTTGTATAAATAGTGATTACACCAATGGGTCGGCCTCGCTGCATGATGGGTACGGCCAGCAGACCGGCGAGTTTCTCACGCTTGATGAGTGTTGTGTATTTGGTGCGTGGGTCTTTGCGGGCATCAACAACCGAAATAGGCAGGCGCTGTGAATAACAGCTGCCGATGATACCTTCGCCAACCTTGATGGCGGTCGATGATAAAAACGATTTTGACAAGCCGCGCGAGGCACGTACTTCGAGCAGTTCGCCCGTTGCGTCAAGCAGTCTGAGTTCGCAACGCAGCGCATTCATCATTTCCATCGAAAAGTTGACTATTGAATCGAGAACCTCGTCTAATACAAGGGTTGAACTGATCGACTGCGAAATCTCAAACAGAACCGAAATCTCGTCGATGCGCCGTTCGAGATAAAGTCTGATCTTGACGTTCTCGATTGCTGTGGCGAGCAGGTTTGACAGGGTTGTAAAAGTTCGCAGGTGCTCACGATTGAATGCTTTCTGACCGGTAGCAGAGAGGTTGATCAGACCGATGCTTTTTCCCTGGACAGTCAGGGGAACGGTCATAAAAGACTGGATTTTTCGTCTGAAGACTTTATCCATGCTCATAGCATTCTGGCCTGGCAGAAAAAGCTGTTGGCATCTGGTTATTCGCGCCGGCTTGCCCCTGATTTTGTAACTGATGTCATCGATATGAGAGGTGAGGCCGTCAAGACTCGAGGGAGCCAGAGGCAGTTTCGAAACAAAATATCGGGTTTCCTCGTCATCTTTGTACAGGCTGACAATACCCAGATCATGCTGAATCAGCTGCGAAAGATATTCAAAAGAAAGACCGATCAGGCCTTCGAGGGTCTGCACCGAAGAAAATCGCTTGGCGAGGACATTCAGTTTTTCCATCTCGCGAATGCGGTTTTCGCGCTCAAGTAAAAGACCACTATGTTCTATCTTCATGGCCGCAAGATTGGCAAATACCGTTGCTTCTTCAAGGTCGTTAACGCTGAAGGGCTGCTGTTTATTACAGTTTCCCGCTATCAGAAGCCCCACGCACTGAGTGTTAGTCATGAGGGGTATTACCATCGCTGAAGAGAACGGAGTGCCTTTAAAAAGCGGATCGTGCATTTCGCCTGAATATAAAAGCCTTTGCTTGCTGGAAAAGGCATTGCGCAGCATCAGGGCTTCGCCGCTGAGATTTTCGTCTGCTTCGTTTGCGGGCTCGGTCGAGCAGGGGGCAAAGCCAAATTCTTCTTCAGAATTGATTATGGTTCGGCGGTCGAGGCAGCGTATGCGTTCTGGCCGTTTTCTGCGGCTGCCGCTGAATGCCGAAATATTGAGTTCGAACGATTCCCGGTTTAACAGCAGAAAATAGGTTTCATCGGCAGATAGTGCTTCTCTGGCTGTTTTCGCGATGACCTTAAGCAGGCCGTCAAGTTCAGTCGCCGAAGTGAGGGCCATGGAAATGTCAGACAGGCGCGATAGTCGTTTAAAAGTCTGCTCGGTGGCATTAGCCGATGGTGATTTAACGTTTTTCATGTTTCAGCTGGCTTTCGTCAAAGGATAATACCTGATTTCTGCCGCCGTCCTTGGCCCGATAAAGGGCAATGTCGGCAGCTTCGATCAGGTCTGAAGTCTTTTCGCATTGAGTTACCAGGGTGCAGGAAACCCCGATAGAGAGAGTTACAGAAAGTTCCTGCCCTTCATGGTTTACCCGTGACTGCTCAACCTTACTTCTGATACGTTCCGCAAACAGTCGGGCACCATCCAGGTGCGTTTCGGGAAGGATAACCGCAAATTCTTCGCCGCCATAGCGGGCGACCGTATCGATTTGTTCGCGAACCGAACTTTTAAAAATCGCGGCAACATGGCGCAGAACCTTGTCGCCAACCAGGTGCCCATGGGTGTCGTTGAATTTTTTAAAAAAATCGATATCGATGACCATCAGCGACAGTGGTTTGGCGTAACGTCTTGCTCTGATAAATTCATGCGCGAGTGTTTCCTGAAAATAGCGGTGGTTGAACAATTCGGTCAGCGGGTCGGTAAAGGCCAGTTTTTCAGTGCGCTTGTGGATCTGGGCGTTTTTGATGCTGGTTATGAATATGCCGGTGAACTGCGAGGTATTGTCGAGTTCCTTGTGGGTGAAGGGGGTATTATCTTTGCGCGCCAGGTGAATGAGGCCGCGTACTCTGTCGCTTATAATTATAGGCAGGTGCAGAATGTGTTTAAAATTGCTTACCGGCTTTTTATCATGGGTCTGAGGCTTGAAGAAGACCGGTTTAAAAAAGTTTTCTTTCGCTAAGGGCGGGTCAGCAGGGTAATCGCTGAACAGCGAAAAAATGCTGCTGGAAAGGCGGTTTTGAAAAGCGGTCGATATGGCTTCACCCGGTTGAACGATGAGATGATAACCATTGTCGAGGTCGTCATAGAGCAATATTGAAATTGAAGTGAATGAAATTACTTTGCGGAACTGCACAAAAGCCTTTTGCAGAATAATATACGGGTCGAGGGTCGAGGTCAGGTCTTTGCTGATCTCAAGAAAAATGTTATTGCGCGTCGCACTTTCCAGGAGAATTTCCTGATCTTCGCGAATTCGGTGGATCATTGATTCTCTGGCAATAGCCATGGCCAGATTCTGAGAAATAAGATAAAGAAAGCGGTAGTGCTTTCGAGCCTGCTGTGCGTCTTCGGCAACATATCGGCGACTTACCAGCAGCAGGTGTGATGGGCGGCCATCGACGACCAGTGGCAGGCAGAAAAGCTCTCTTGGGCCTGTGGATTCTTCAAATGAAAGGGTCAAAGGTGCCTCAAGCTCTTCGTCGCTGGTGCATGAAGGCACCGGTTTGAGAAGCTGCATGCGCAGTCGCGCCGAAACTGAATCAAACATCTCATTGAGCTGGGAAACCCTGAGGTGGCGGGCAGCAAGAATTTCCATCTGCCTGCCACTTTCGCCGGCGAGCATCGATTCAGTAAAGTCTGAATTGAGGCTGACGATCGCACTTCTTTCGAGAGACAATTCTTCAGAAAGCTTGGCAAGAAATTCTTCAAGTCTCCCGACAAAATCGCCTGATTCAGAAAGGATATTCGAAATTGAATACAGGCTGGCAATCTCGCGGCGGTTATCTTCAATGGTCGATAACAGACTTTCTTTTTCGATAAGGCTGGCAATAAGAGTGTCGACAGACTTCAACCGGTTGAGATCAAGCTGGCAGAAGCTTTCATTGTCAGATGCTCTGTTAAGATTCATTACCCCGATTATTCTTTTGTGAAGCTTCAGTGGTACAGAGAGAAATGAACCGGCATCTTCCTTGCGGCTGAGCAGCAGCTGTTGCTTGCTCTTGTCGGCTTTTTCAACAAGAATGGCCTGCCCTGAAGAAAAAACCTGCCCGGCAATACCATGATTCAAGGGTATTCTGGCAACCGGCCCGCATTTTAAATTCTTTTTGAGCCCGGGGTGATGCGCCGAAACGTAAAGTTTGAGGCAGCCCTCTTCTTTGTCGAAAACCATTATCGAACCTGAGCTTGAGTTCATAAAAAGAATGGTTTCGGCAATTATGGATTCAATGAGAAGGTGAATATCTGAAGTTTCGGCGGTTTTTTCGGCCAGCCTGGCATGAAACTCGAGGGTTTTTGCATGCTCTGCGTCTTTCATATTGCTGGTCCTTTGTAATTAAGAGTAAACACGGTGAGATCATCATGAGCCTCGGCATTGCCACGCCAGTTTTCGACTGTTGAAATCATTGTTTTAACGAGTTCTTCGGCGCTCTGGTCAGGGTTGGAGCCGAGCAGATAACTTATGCGTTCAGAACCGTACATCTCGCCAGATGGTGAGCGTTCTTCTGAAAGGCCGTCTGTGTACATTATAAAGGCATCGCCCTGGTTCATGACAAAGGGAGTATTATGGTAAACCCCTTTGATACCAGCTATGCCCAGGGGTGGCCCGCTTTTTGTTTCAATAAGTCGGCACTGGGCGTGAAGCCTGACCAGAAGAGGGCCATGACCGGCTGAAGACATTTCACAGTGGCCGGTCTGGGGGTCGATTGCTACCAGCTGCATAGTCACAAAATGGTAAGAATCAAGGTGACTGCAGAGCTTATCGTTAACTTTTTCGATAATCTCTACCGGGTCAACGCAGTCTTGAACAACTGACCAGATAATCATTCGCGTTACCGCCATGAGAATGGCGGCGGGCATGCCCTTGCCAGACACGTCGCCAAGCACTGCCAGCATTCGACCATCGTTCAAGCTGAAAATGTCGAAGAAGTCGCCGCCAATCTGCCTGGCTGGTATGCTCTGGCCAAAGACTTCCAGATTTGCCGGGAGGTTGGAAAAGTTTTTGGGCAGCAGTGACATCTGAATGTCTTTGGCATCTTTGAGTTGCCGTTCGAGCAGATTCTTTTCGTGCTGCTCTTCAAGGAACCTGACGTTTTCGAGGGCCGTAACCACCAGGTGGGCAATTGCTTCAAGCAGCTGCTGGTCCTGCATTGTGAAGGTCAGGCCATTGGTTTTGTTGTTAACGTTTATGACACCAATAACGCGCCTGCCAGCCGCGCCGCGGCTGTTTATCAATGGTACCGACAGCAGCGAGCGATTGAGATAATGTTCGAGTGAACGTTTTTTGAAAACACCTTCTGATTCGATATTGTCGATGCGGTAAGAACGCCCCTGCTGGGCGACATAACCCGATATTTCTTCGCCGATGGGAATATTTGTTTTGTCGATAATACCAGGCGGCAGACCGAACCCTTTTTTGATGCGCAGGAATTTTCCAGATGCGTCGAGCTCAAGAAATGAGATGCGATTAACTTTTAACAGCCTTCTGATAATGATCAGCATCTCATCGAGAAGGGCATCGGTGTCGGCCAGACGTGCCATCAGCCCTTCAAGGGCGCGTATGGTGTCGAGCTTTTCTGCATAGTTGCAGGCAACCTGCAGAGATGCGCTGATGCCATTGAGAAGAATAGGCATCAACTTTGTCAGATCTTCTTCTGAGAGCGGTTTGTTAATAGGGGAATTGAAAAGAACCACTCCGCCAAGGGATCTGAGAGGCATGAATTCAGAGGTTATGGCGGTCGCCTGTGGTGTGGTTGCAAGTGGAAGCACATAGCGGATTGGTAAATCGTAATTTCCACTCCTGTTGTCGAATGCGGCACCTTCGTTGATGGCCTCGGTTACTGGCCCGCGGGCTGTGATGAGCTCGGCGAGGTTGAAGCTATCAGGTATTGCGCCGCCAAGGTAATTTACAATTTCGAGCTCAGAAGTTTCGCGCGAAAAAATAAGAATCGCCCCGGAATATTGCCCGAAGAGATAGTTAAGGCTCTCAACCAGCTTGAACAGAATTGCGCCGATATCGACAGAAGAATTGATGGTGTTGCAGGTCTGGTTAATCTGCTGCAGCATTCTGCCGTGAACAGCTTCTTTGCGTAGTTGATAAAAATGGCTGAAATATAGCCCGAGCTGGTTGGCAAGCATGGGCATCAGTTTTGACCGGTGGCTGATGCGACGGTGTAACTGGTGTGTGGAAATTGCAATGCCGAGATGCCCGTAGGTTTCACCCCCGGCCTGGCACGAAAACACAAGTGGGGCAGGGGAGTCGATTCTGAACTCGCTTCTGCCGGTTTTTATGGTTGCCCGCGAAATAATTGCCTGTTCTTGGGATGGGTCGTGATAAAGGGCGGCATCTATCATCTCTGTAAGGGATTCGCTGATCTCATCACTTTCGTCTATGGAAACAACCGAAATCTGGTTGTAATAGCCCGGCCCGGCATGCTGTATAACAAAGGCTGCATAGAGGTTGAATTCCTGTTTGATCTTTTTCAGAAAAGATTCAACTACCGGCTTGTCGTCATTGAACCAGAGCTCTGCCTGCTTCTTTTCGTTGCCGGGGGGGAGAGCATCGACTCGTTTGCCATTGTTTAGAAGTGATTGAACTTCGTGA
>JAQUZA010000207.1 GCA_028691595.1 Candidatus Rifleibacteriota bacterium | reverse complement strand
CGTAGGTTCAACCGCAGGCGCAATGCTCGGCTCGATGATCTTCCCCCCGTTCGGCACCATCATTGGTGGTATCGTTGGTGGTATGGTCGGTAACTGGGCTGCCAAGAAAATTGCCGGTCTGTTCGGTAAGGGTGGCACAAGCTATGGTTCAATCGGTATGCCCGTTGGCTCTAACAGCGGTGCCCAGGTTGGCGCTCAGGTCTCTGGCCCGGTCACTATCGGTTCTGTAGCTGGCAATTCCGGCCTTGAAATCCCGGTTTCCGGAGCTCAGGCCCCCGAAATCGCAATCTCAGGCGATGCCGCCATGGGTACTTATTCTTCAGAAGTTCAGCTTGCTGAAGCCAAGTATCAGGAACTCTACAAACTCTACAATGAAATGCTCTCTCAGGGCCGCCAGGCTGATGCCATGAAGGTTGCCCAGGAAATGAACAAAGCCAAGGCTGAATACGAAACTCTCAAAGCCCAGGCTGGTCAGTAAGCGACCTGTTCTGAATTAAAAAAGACCCCTCTGCTTGCAGAGGGGTCTTTTGTTTTCTCAATCTTCTGGAAACATTTTTGCCATTTTAAGCGTATTTATAAGCGACCGGGAAAAAAGCAAACCATGATCGGGTGTTTATTTTTTCCTTTGTATGGTATAATTTCCCGAGAGAGGTTGATCTGGCTGTATGAATGACAATAAGCATCTCATCATCGCGGCGGTTGTCGCTATTCTTTCGGTTTTTATCCTCGCCTGGATGCTCACCGGAAGGAAAAGCCACAAACAGCAACCAGTCAGGCAAACGGCGGTTTCAGAGAAGCCGGTTTCGCAAAAGTGGCAGAAAGACGATGAGCCGGTAGTTGTCTCATCTCGACCAGCACACACTTCTTCGTCAGGTGGGGCAACCATGTCCCCATTCAGCCAGGCTGAGCTCGAAGAAATGAAAGCCAGAGACAAAGAAAACGAAAAGCTCATCGAAAAAGCAGCAACTTCATGGCTCATGAATATGGCAAATGACGATACTATTGCTGAAAAAACCAGAGAAAAATACAAACTGAAACTGAACAAAGCCTATGTTGATGCCACGAATGCCAAAAAGCAGAAGAATTATCCCCTCGCAGTTAAAAAGTTTTACGAAGCCATTAAGGCTCCAGAATCAACACCAGTTTCAAAGTATTACTCGCTGCTTAATATCAAGACAGCCGCCCTTAAAATGAAAGACATGGAGCTATTTATTGTCGCCTCAAGACTTGAAGCCAAACTGATTGCCGAAGAGAACCTTTCGACTCTCGGCATTGCCAAATCAAAAGAGCAGCTTGAATGGATAGACTCTTTTGAAAAGCTCTTGAAGGCTCGAACTGATCCGGCGATTCTTGACGAACTGGTTCAAAAGCGCATGGAATTCCACAAGGGCAAATACCCGCGCGAGGCTGTCGAACAAATGATTTTTAAAGAGGCTGAGCACTACGACAAAATTTTTAAGGAGCTGATGGGCTGATGAAAACCACTCGAGGGTCTGCAATGTTGATGGTCCTTGGAACAATAAGCGTTCTTTTGATCATCTCATTTTCCCTTCTGAGCTCCAAAACCGAGAGAGCCTATTCCACCAGGTCGATGAGCAACGAGAAAAAGGCTGAAGCCCTGGCCGAATCTGCTGCTGATCTGATGATAGCCTATGTTCGCAAAATAGCCAACAAACACGCCTACGACGGCGACAGTTCGGCCCTGTATCACCTTTTTAGAACTCCTCTTAAGCTTAGCCTTAACAAATTGGCCACCAATGACGGCCGTAATATTCCCTGCAAGCTTGATGATCTTGCTCCAACCCCTGTTGTAGACAGCGGTTTTGGCCCTTTGGCACCACTTGTCTACATGATTGACGAACTTGGCGGCCCAACACACGTTAAGCTTGAAGTTTTGTGCAGTATCGTTCAGGCAGAAGGTTTTGCGGCCCACAAAGGTGTATCTGGTGATTATGATATCGTCGGTATAACCGAGCAATCAGTTGCAGCCAAAGGCGTTTCTGCAAGCTTTCTCGACTCAATTGACGACGGGGCCGATTCAGATGGTTCACTGACCGGTTCGCCCTGGGCCCCCAGCGATTGGGAGCTCGACATAAATCTGCCCAATCTCTCTACTACAGACACCAAAAAATTTGATGTTGACACCTGGCTTGGCGACGTAGAGGTCACCCTGAAACTTACCAAAGAGACCAAAACCAAAATAAAAATTGAAGCAAAGGCCCTTGGGATAGGGGTCTACGAAAAAACGATTGAATGCAATGATTATGTCCAGGACTATTTGCCTGACATCGTGCCCTTGAATATGCACGGTGCCCGCAAGAAATTCATGCCGGGTTCAGACAGTGCCATGAGCAACGAATACAAAGCCCAACGCTATTCGACCCTGGCCAAAGATGAATTTAATAAAGCCAAAGCAGCCATAGATGAAGCCAAATTAGACAAAACCAGCTTCGGCAGCGAGCCTAGAATTGTTGAAAAAGGCGGAATTTTTCAGATTGAAGCAAAGGTAGAGTTTTTTCCCAATGGCCCGAATGGCAAAAAGATAGACAGGCATCTGGTGGCGCAAACCCCATTCAAGGTTTCTGACGTGCAACCCATAGCGCCAGAATATTCATTTTTTGTTGCCAACAGCCCACTGATTAAAGAAAATTCCCCCAGACCAGGAGCCGACGGCAATCCAATTGACCTGAATGTGGCCAATCCCCCGGGCCCGGGCCCGGCACCGATTCCAGCAGCACCGGTCGGGTATTTTACCGTTCACAATGTGCCCTCGGCAGGCTCAGGGGCAGCCCTTGAAGCAAATTTTAAAAATATAACCGGGTTCACTTCCAACACAAACGATAAAGCCCTTATACCAGGCATGGTACGAATTAATGCCAATGCAAAAATGAAACTTCATTCGTTCATCGGTACCTTTGCCGAAAACTTTTTAACTGAGTTCAATACCATTTTCAGCCCGTTCAGCGCCTCCAACCCGAATCTCAACAAATTTCAGACCAAACCAACTTTTCAGTGGTATGGTGAGTCGATGTCCAGAATGCACGAAGTTGAGTTTCCGGTTCTTTTTGACGATATAACCCAGTATACCCCGGTACCCGAAAAGGGCTGCACCGGCATCATGAAAATATACGAAGAAGGCGGCCTGAGTCTGATGATGGTTCCGACGCTGCTTCACGGTCACGGTCACTTTGAATACCCTCTGGGCATAAGACCAGAAGGGCCCATAGATATGGTCTACGGCCGAATAAAAGTTCAGGCAGACCCCAAGGCAAAAGTTTCTTTTGCAACAACAGTAAAAGACAAAACTGAAATCTATATTTATTACGACAATTTTTCTGAGTATTCTTCTGATTCCGGCGGCGGCCCGGCAAAATATGGCATGCAGCAATACCCGGCCTACGACAGTGACGGCGAATGGAACCCCATATCAAATTTCAAGCTGATGCCGGCAAACTGTTACAGCATTCTGCAATATTCAAAAAAAGCCTCGAGGTTCTATGCCAGCCAGAGCGAATTTAAGTCTGATCTTGGCAAAAATGTTGATGCAGGTGGCCTTAAAAACCCCGATGGCAGCATTGATATTAACGGGGTCATATATGTCAAAGGGAGCCTGACAATTGACTCTCCCTTAAATGTTAAGGGCAAGGGTCTGCTGGTTGCCAAGACTGATATTACTCTGACAGCTAACGTTACCAGAGCAGATGATAAAACCGTCTTCGGGCTTATCGCCAGAGGCGGGCAAATGAATTTTAACGGCTGCAGCAAAGTTGAAGCTGCATGCTTTTCAAACGATGCCCCGATTACAACTTCACCTTCACCGGTAATAATCGACGGCAACCTCGTTTCAAACGGGTTTGACCGCCGTAAAATCATCGACCTTAAAGTGTTTTACAATTCCAGGGCCTGTTCGGTTAATCCGCTGGCTACAATGAGAGATGTTGGTAAATATGCTCCAGAACGATATTTTGTGTCTTTTGCAGACAACTGGTCAAAGTTCACCTATGAAAAGAAATAAATCAGCCGGGGTTTCACTCGTTGAAATAATAGTAGCGGTCATGGTGTTTGCCATGGCTTCAATTCCTCTCTATTACGCCATTTCTTACGGGGCCTCCGAAGAAACCAACCTCGAAAAGGTTGCCATCGCCAATAAAATTCTGGCGGCATTTCGCGATGAAATAAAAAATCTTGATTACAAAACAGTTGAAGGGCTTATGACTGCTACATCAAACTGGAAAACTCTTGATGCTTCGGCTCTGCCACCAAATTCTTTCAACTCACTGCTCACCTCACAAAAAAAATACAAAGACTTCGAATTTAAAACCGAAGTCAGAAAATCCCCCGGTGCCGACCTTGATTCACTTGAATTCAAAGCCGCAGTATCCTGGACAACCGGCCGGGGAAACACTGCCAGCGAATCAATTGCCTTTATAAAGGTCAACAACTAAGTCATGATTGAAAAATGCAGTAATCGGCCGGGTGTTACCCTTATTGAGATTCTGGTTGGCTTTCTTATCACTACAATTGTTGGCATGACTATTTACCATTTCATGGCAGGGGCCAGGAGATTGTCAGCCATAGCCGCCACCAAAGCGACCCTTCGCCAGGAAGCCCTGTTTGTTCTGAAGAACCTCGAACTCGATATTGCAAATTCCAGAACCGAGACCAAAGTCGAATCAGGAAAAAATCTCGTCAAAAGAACTCTTAAAAGCACCGGTGGAAGCAATTTTGAAATGGAAGTCGCCAGCAAAATGATTGCTGATAATGCAACTTTTTTTGATCAGAGTATGGCCGATGAAGATGCAACCTTCGTAAAAGTTCAGTATCAGCTTCAGGGCAGTGAGTATTTCCGAATTTCCGGTGGCACCCGGAAACGCCTCTCCAGCAACGTAAAAGAAGCAAAATTTGAAGAAACTGCCGACGGCGGAATAGATGAAACCTACGACGGCAAGGTAAAGCTCATTCTGACCATGGAAGCAACCCCCTCCGGGACCAAGGACAAAATCACCCATGTTGAAAGGGCCATTATCACCCTGCGACAGGCCCTGGCAGCTGAAGCAGACCCACGCTGGAAACAGAGAATAGACGCAAACAAGGCCGACGATTATTAATGCCCCCTATGATTTTTTCTTAGTGAATGGGCAACCTCCAGACTTTTGCTGCGCTAAATGTCTATGAAGATTCACTCCTTGTAAAAATTATCTGTCTGATGTTACCTTATGCACAGCCTAATTACGCTGGAGCAACAATGAGAGATATACTTCGCAACCCCTTGTTTTTTGGTCTGGTTTTGCTTTTTATTTCGAGCCAGACGGCTTTTGGGCAACTGCTCATCAAGCCGCCCGCCTTCGTGCTGTCAGGAGTCAAAGCAGAATTCACTGTTGAGGGGGCTGGCAGCAATAATGACCGACCTGTACATTACAAAGCAGTTGTCGATGGGCAAACCATTGATTCCGGAGTTGCCCTGCCTGAAGACATCAAGACATTAAAGCTTTCAATCCCGGCAAATGGCATGAAAGAAATATTTCTGACAGTCGGCGAGCAAACCGCTTCGGCCCGCGTAAGAAGCATTCCCGGCTGGTTTTCACTTCTTCCTCCGGTCATAGCGATTGTCCTTGCCCTTATCACCAGAGAGGTCATAACGTCTTTATTCATCGGGATCTGGGTTGGTGCAACATTTGTATTCGCTTACAATCCATTTTTTGGCTTTCTCAGGGCCCTAGACAAATATATACTTGGTTCACTCGCCGATACCGCCCATTCTGCAATCGTCATCTTTTCACTCTGCCTTGGTGGTATGATTGGCATAATCAACCGAACAGGCGGGATGCAGGGGATTGTTGAAGCCATTTCGCGCCGGGTAAAAGGCCCGAGAACCGCTCAAATAGCGACCTGGGCTATGGGAGTAATGATTTTTTTCGACGATTACGCCAATACCCTGATTGTCGGCAATTCAATGCGCCCGGTGACCGACAACAACAAAATTTCCCGCGAGAAACTGGCTTACCTTGTAGATTCAACCGCGGCACCGGTAGCTGGCATTGCCGTGCTTTCGACCTGGATCGGCTACGAAATAGGCTTGATACGCGAAGCCTATGTCAGCCTGGGCATTGCTGAGACAAATT
>JAQUZA010000206.1 GCA_028691595.1 Candidatus Rifleibacteriota bacterium | reverse complement strand
CGGGAATATGGTTTTCTGATGGTTCAGGTGGCTGGTTGCCGAAATAGGGGTCGAGGTGATCGTTCATGACCGTGACTTCACAACCGGCTTCTTTTAGCAGGCGGTCAAGATACCCGCGTGCTGTTCCATACAGCGGGTTCACGAGAATTTTGAGCTTAGCCGCTCTGATCGCTTCAAAGTTGATTTTTTTGCGCAAATCATCGAGGTAGGTTTCCATGGGGTTGATGCGCTCGATCAACCCTGCCTTTTCGGCTTCGGCAAGACCCATGCGTTTGACCTGACCCGTTTTCATCAGTTCATTGGCACGATTCTCGATATCTTTGGTCGTCTCAGGAAGCGCCGGCCCGCCCCACGACGGTGAAAACTTGAGGCCCTGATATTCAGGTGGGTTGTGGCTGGCGGTAAAATTGATACCACCGGCCAGCTTGCGGCGCAAAATTTCAAAACTGATTACCGGAGTCGGCGTGTCACGCACACAAAGAAGCGCCTTGATACCGTTGGCTGCAAAAACTTCCGCAGATACTTCCATGAAACGCGGCGACATAAAACGAGCGTCAGAACCAATTACGATACCCTGAATACAATTGATGCTCTTCAGATGGTCGGCAATTGCCTGTGAGCAGATGCGAACGTTCTCGAAGGTAAATTCGTCAGCAATGATTGCACGCCAGCCAGATGTCCCAAATTTGATTTCCATATTCCCTCCGCTTGGTTTGTTTCTTCTGCCAGTCTAACGCCTCCCCCGCCACCATGCAACATTTTATGTAAGACCGGGGGCAACCGCACCAAAGCCCCTTATGCTCAACTGGACTGAATTTTGACTTTTATCCGATCGGGTCACCTGCGCAGGAACAGGGTAATCCTGGGATTAATTGTGTTAGTTCTGGTTCCTCAGCAGTAATCCCTGGTGAGAATAAAATGCCCATCAATAAAGCGTTTTGTTGAACAAATTTATCTCTTTTTTTGCTTTATCTTTGGTCTATTGCCGGTCTTGACAGGAAAAGACTGACGGGCACGGTTTTTCTTTTCCTACTTTTTTGCCGATAAACTGTCATGGGTCTAAGCTCATCGATGGCAGGGGATTTAGTCGAAATTATTTCCCAAGAGAGCTTCCTTCGCTGGTTGTCCTTTAGCTAAGTATCGACTTCGCTGTTCAAACAGCAGCCAATTTCCCTCCTTGTCAATTTTGCATTTTGGATAACTATTTTTATTTGAAATTGCTTGTAGAAGGCACTTGCCAATAAACTCACCTAGTTTAACTGGTACGGCGTTTCCAATAATCTGCTCAATTTCCGATTTGCTTCCTGAAATATCCCATGATTCCGGGAAGGTTTGAATCAGGCTGCGCTCCTTGGTTGTGAGTGGTCTTATCTTGTCAGAAATTGGAGTTGCGTCACCAACATGGCCTGGATAGCCCTGAGGCACAGGACGGTTTACTCCACGAATAGTAGGGCTAGGTTCATCTATACTGAAAACAGCTCTACGAGCATAACTTCTTGGGTGTCTGTAGTAAAATTCAACACCCAATTTGTCACCAAAATAGTCGCGGATTGTCATTGGCTTTGTCGACTGGTTTTCTCGAATCGAAGGAATCAAAACGTTGTCTGTGGTGTTTAATATGCCAAACACAATTACTCTTTTTCTTTTTTGCGGTACACCGCAAAGAGAGGCATCCAAAACCGTTACAGTCAAGCCGTAACCTGACTTTTTAAAAATAGTTAACGCTTCAGTGAATGTTTGGGTTTTTTGTGCTCTGTCTACATTTTCCATAATAAAGTAGTCTGGACGCAAAATACTTATTATTTCGGCAAATGACAGTGTTAGGTTCGCTCTACCACCGTTCTCATCCCTTTTTCCGGCAGAGGAAAAATCTTGACAAGGTGGACCACCAACAATCATGTTGAAATCATATTTAAGTAGATGTGCAGAAACCGATTTGCTGTCTTGCAGATCAATTTTTTCGATCGGATGACCAGGGATATTTTTTCGGTAAAAGTTGATGGCGGCATCCCAGTTGTCAAAGGCGGCGACAATTGCAATGCCAGCATCTGATAACCCTTGAGAAAGACCACCACCACCACAAAATAAGTCAATAGACTTTAATTTATTCTTCACTGAAAATCTCTCTTGAATAGTAGATTATTGCATCAAAACGTCGCTCTGGAGAAAGAAATTTCTGGCCGCCACCGAGAATGATTTCTCTGATTTGGTCTTTCGTAATAATTGGCTTCGTAAGGCGGTCGCAACACATAGGAGGGTTCGTTTTCATACCGCTTACAGCAAACTCTTTGTCATTGAGGTTGTCAAAGGTCATACCATCATAAATCGGTTTCTGAAAAACCTTTCCTCTAGTTGACAATTCATAGAGAAACCGGGCCAGCCTCAATGCCGCTCTTTGCGGTCGTGATATTTTTTCGTCACCGCCATTACCCGAATCTAGCAGTAGGCGGCAAAGGGCAAAATCACTCCAAACAAAAATATCAAGGCAGTTTTCGGCCAAAATAGGCTTTTTACCCTTTGTTTTCCAGATCGGTTGCATCATAAGAGGCTTTTCGTGTTTTGAGTAAGTGTTTAGGAATGTATCTAATGCAGCGATGATTTTGTCCTTGTGCTTCGCAACCTCAACGAGGTTATCCCAATCTCGTATTTTTGCGCAAGATGGTGAAAATAAATCACGTATTTGTGACATAAATTTAATGCAGGATCGCCCCATACCCATTGCAGCATATCGCATCGTTGGAGAGCGTATTACAAGTTCTGAACCGTATTCGGCATCATTTTTATTTGCCGTGGTGTTGTCTGGAATAGTTGTAAGCTTTATTTCGACCGGGGCAAGAAGGCATTTTGAGCTATTTTCAGACACAACCAAATCGATTGGCTGGATATCATCCACCGTCATTTCAGCGTAGGGAGTAAATCTGTACTCAAATGAAAAGAAGAGCTGGTCATTTGGCAGTGTTGTTTGTCAAAAATCATCAAATGAAATTTCTGAAAGTGTGGTGTTTGATTTTTTTCCATGCTTAATGTATACGGCAGGAAGTTTTTTATCTCTCATGTAGCAAGCTAGAGCAGCTGGGAAAGATGAATTAAACTGGTTCTTTCCCCATGCGTAGGGGCTGGAAAAGTCTCGGTTTGAGTTGATTAAGCCGTAAAGAGAAGGTTTTTTCCGCACGATTTATGTTTGAACCTTTCGTTTTTCCGTGTCATCTGACAACACCAACAAGAACTGGCAATGAATTTCAGCTTGCACGTTAACAGGGCCGTAAAAAATTCCATCTCCCCTTAACACTAGGACTGATTTAACTCTTTTCTTAAAATATGATATTCTGCACGGTTTGATTGGTCAATTGCAAATTTACAGTATTTATAGTGCGTTTGCACGACTTTTCGGGCGAAATGTTTCGAGGGGTTGAGGGTTGTGATAAAATTAAATAGGAGAAAACCATGGAAACAGCTAGATTTTTTTCCTTCTGCCTTGGCATTGTCTACTGTATTTTTGCCGGCAGAGCCATTAAAAACGAAGAAAGACCCGGCTGGGTTTTTCGCGATCTCGACAGCACCCGGCCCCTGCACTTTTTTCCGGTGGTGCTGCATGATGCCTTTGCCGGCATGGCTTTTATCTGGCTGTCAGTTTTTGTAAACAGTTACATTTACGGGCGCATTATTACCCTGTGGGCCGCACATCTGGTTGTGACAATCGCTATTGTCACCAGATTTCGAAACGATGAGGGAACCAGTTTTGCCTGGATCGGTACACCGTTTTGCCTGCTGATCGGCTGGTATCTCTATTACCTGGCGTTGATTACCGGTGTTTCGCTCGCTGACGTTTATGATTTTATCGAAATGATTCTTGATTCCTGACCCAACTCAGGGAAGAGATTCAAGAATTATCCGGCAGGCCTTTTCGGTGTCTTCACCACTGAAAATCAGCGGCGGTGTCAGCCTGATCACATTTTTCCGGACATTGCCAATGCCAGTTATCAGGCCAAGTTCACTGGTGCGATGGTGATGGTTCAGCGCCGTTTCACTGTTTTCGAGCTCGATCTCGATCATCATGCCCAGGCCGCGAATTTGCCTGACCAACTTGTGAGTGCCAATTTTATGCTGCAAAATTTCTTTAAAAATTTCACCGAGTTGCTCTGACCGCCGTAACAGATCGAATTTTTCAATCTGTTGCAGGGTAGCGAGAGCGGCAGCGCACGAAGAACTGGCAATTGCAGTTACCGGTTCGACATGATCGGCAAAATGCCCGGCACAGGCAGTAACCCCTATTGGGTAACCATTCGCCAGACTTGGGCCAATGCAGACAATATCAGGGTGAATATTCAACAGCTGAAACCCGAACATGCGGCTGCCGGTGCGCCCAATACCACACTGGGTCTCATTGGAAATCAGATCGATACCGTTGGCACGACAGAACTCTTCGAGTTTGCCAAAAAAATTGCGGCAGGGTTCGATTGAACCACCAACACCGATGGATGGCTCAATTATGATCGCAGCAGTCTTGTCGGCCAGATCGGCGAAAAATGACTCGAGTGAGCAGAGACAGGCACCCCGGCAGGATTTTCCCAGTTCGGAAAGACGCTTCTGCCCGGTAACAGGTGGGTGACTGAGATTGTGACTGACAAGTTCAAAGTGCGTATCAATCGAAAACAGAGGCGTAAAATTTTCTTCATCTGATGAAGAAACCACAAGAAATGAATTTTGAATGATATCTTCGGATATGCCCAGGATATAGGGCCGGTTACGGAAGCGCCTCGAAAGCGCGCAGGCTGACTTGATTGCATCAACCCCAGATTTGAACAGCTGAAAGTGCTCGAGATAACCCGGCAGCAGCTGCTGAAGTTCTTCAATGAGCCGTTGCCCCGCTTGAATCGACGGCTGCCGGTAGGCTTCCTGGATGCTGGCGACTGCGTGACCTGCAATGATATTGCCATTGGCCGCAAAGGTGTCGAGATAACCCCGATCATTTTCGTCGAAAAGAATGCAGCCATCGGCCCTGATGAAAGTCAGGCGGCGAGAGCACGGCAGAATCGACATCGGGCGCATGAGAAATTCCTGCATAGTTGCCCCCTCGGATATAATACCCATACTAAACATATTGCTAATGGGGGGGTGTGGCAACAACTTTATACCACGGATTTGAGATGAGGATTAACAGGCCGTTTGCAGGCCGGGCCACAGATGAACACGGATTAACACGGATTAATACAGATAATTTGAACTGCATTTAACATATAAACCAGGCGCAGATAGAAGACGGGATTATTGCGCCAGGACGGCGTTTATGCCATGGCAGCACAGGATTGTGATTGCCATGGTCTTTTCGTAAGCTTGTGATTTGCGCAGGAAGCGCTTATGCAACTTGCGCCAGGATGGAAAGCAAGTTGTCGAACGAAGTGAGGGTTTGCCGAAGGCAAAGGCCAGCTCTGAGCCAACCCTGGAGGCACCCGACAGCATCTATCCTGACGCTGTCGAGTATAACCGACCTCCTGTCGGCAAAAAGTATTTAAGCAGGAAGCTTTTATGTCGCGTGAGCCAGGAGGGCGGCAAGCGACTCCCGGCTGATAGCTGCGCCGGCCATAAAAACCGACACTCGTTTTAAGCAGGCCGACCACGGATGAACACGGATTGGCTAGGATAAAAAACTGTAAATGCCTTCGAGGTGGGGGGAATCGTTTTGGGATTCCTGAGTTTTAGTTGAAATTTGCGTGTGGTAGTAGGATTTTCTCAAGCATGATTTACATAATAAAAATTATTTTGACTAAGTAAAAAATCCCGGGTTTCACATGAAACATGAAAAATTTGCTCTTGCCTTGCAGGTAAAAAATCACCAGCTAGAAAAAAGAGGGGGGAGGAGGTTAAAAAAGTTGACCGGGTTGGCGTGAAAAATTTTGTCGGGTTGGCGGGCGTGGGGGGGGTTCCCGGGTGACTTCGCCGCTCAGACAGCTAAGTCAAGAGGCAACAAGGTGTGTAAATAAGAAGCCGCGGTTGCAGTAATGACTGCCGCGGTTGATGGCCTCAACAAAGCTGGTTGAGGTTTAATAAGATGTTGAGATTTGTGTCAGTTGAGTTTGTGGGCCTTAAAGATTTCCTGGAGGGCCTGGTTGGCAGCCATGCGCACTTCGCGGCTCTGGTCGCGGGTGGTATTTTTCAGGGCAACCAGACACCTGATGTCTCTCAGGTTTCCGAGGGCTTCGGCGGCTGTTTTA
>JAQUZA010000205.1 GCA_028691595.1 Candidatus Rifleibacteriota bacterium | reverse complement strand
GCTTCAAACTTTTTTATTCTATCTTCGCTCATACCTGTTTCCTTTCAGAAAATGCATAAAAAACTCCCCGATATGCTAGCCTTTAAAGCAAAATTTATCAACTGTTATCAGCGACATGGAAGTATCTATAAATGGCATCGCTTGTTTGCCGTGATGTCATTAAAATTAAGAGCTGTAGCTTGATTTTTTTTCTTACCAGATTCTTTGTTATTGCCGCACAAGGGTCTGTCTATTTATTCTTCAATGAAAATCCCGTCTTCTATCTGCGCCTTGTGAAGGTTTAAAACTGGTTTGTATTAAAGTTAACCCCAAATTACTGATTAAATCTACAGATACGCAAGCAGGAATCTCATCAATGCCGGCTTAGATCTACGTTCCCCCTACGGAGACAAACACGGGACTGACGAATATCAGCAGGCAATATTTCTACCCAACATTGCCAAAGGACCAGTGCTCTGCAGCATTGAAAATGCAAAATCAGCGTCCTCGACATCATCCCCGCGCTTGTCCACTAAAGAGGGAAAGCGGGGATCTAAGCCTTGAGAGATAAGATTCCCGCTTTCGCTGGAATTACGGAATTACTACAGATTCAAGTTTGGCAAAACACTATTATTTTGTCACATATGAAAGCAGGAATAGGCAACAATCCTGTCATCCCCGAAATTCTTTTGTGACAAATTACTGGATGGATTACCCAGGTGATTTGAAAATATCAGGCAAAATTTGGGGCTTGCTTTTTTTTCAAAAAGCCATATAATATAACTAACATTGTGAAACTTTTCGCTTTCACAATTATTTCTGAGTTGAAGGGCATTTGCCTGACATCAAGGAGATCGGTAATGGCTGTATCGTCTGCATCTAACAACAATGAACGCCGACTAGGCGTGGTTGCCGTGATTCTCAAAAGCCCGGATAAGGCTGTTCATGAGTTTAACGACATACTGCACCAGTTTTCGAGTCTGCTGGTCGGCCGCATGGGAATCCCTTACAAAGAACGCGGGGTTTCTGTTATTTCGTTGATTGTTGACGGCACAAACGATGAAATCGGTGCCATGACCGGCCGCATCGGCCAGCTCCCGGATGTCAGTGTAAAGGCTGTTCTAACTCGCATTTAGCACTCAAGGGGGCTCATCATGCACATGGTTAACGACAAACTGCCGGCTTCAGCCTGGGTCAACAATGTTATCAAGCCCGAAGAATTCGAGAAATACCTCGTAAACGGCAAAGATTTTATCGATGATGATAAAATATGGCAACAGATCAATGACAGCAGCGAACCGGATGCTGAACAGGTTCGCGCCATCCTCGACCGGTCTTTTAACATCAAAACCATGTCACCAGAAGATCTGGCAACTTTAATGAAGGTTCGCGACCCGCAGACCTGGGAAGAAATGTATGCCATGGCTGCCCGCATCAAGCATAAAATTTACGATAACCGCATTATCACTTTTGCGCCTATCTATTGCGGAAATTTTTGCGTAAATAACTGTCTCTACTGCGGTTTTCGCGCCGATAACAGCAAGGAAAAGCGTGCTAAACTAAGCATTCAACAAGTTAAAGATGAGGCTGAAGCCATTGCCGGTCGCATCGGGCACAAACGCGTCATCGCAGTTTACGGTGAACACCCTGAAACTGATGCTGACTTCATTGCCGAGAGTATCAAAGCAATTTATTCGGTAAGTGTAAAAACAAGAAAAGGTCACAGCGAAATCAGGCGCGTCAACATCAATGCCGCCCCGTTCAGCGTGGCCGACCTTCGCAAGCTTCACGAAGTCGGCATTGGCACTTATCAGGTCTTTCAAGAAACTTACCATCATGAAACCTATAAAAAGCTCCATCCGGCCAACACCATTAAAGGCAATTACCCATGGCGACTGTATGTACACCATAGAGCTTACGAAGCCGGAATCGATGACGTGGCCATTGGCTGTCTTTTCGGTCTTTATGACTGGCGCTTTGAGGTTATGGGGCTTCTCTATCATGCAATCGAGCTTGAAAGTCGCTTTGGTGTCGGGCCACATACCATTTCATTTCCGAGAATCAACCCTGCCAGCGGTTCTCCTCTTGCTACCGATCCAGAATCAAATAAATACCTGGTTTCAGATGAAGATTTTAAAAAGCTGGTAACACTTCTAAGACTGGCAGTTCCGTATACCGGCATGATCATAACAGCACGTGAACGCCAGGAAATCAGGGATGATGTCATGTTTGTCGGCTGCACCCAGACAGATGCGTCAACCAACATCGGCATTGGCGGCTATTCAAAAAATACCGGCAAACAGGAAATCGACGAGCAACAGTTCATGCTCGGAGATACCCGCTCTCTTGAAGAATTGATAAGAGATCTCGCAAAACGTGGGGTAATCACTTCCTTCTGCACAGCAGGATATCGCTGCGGCAGAACCGGCGATCAGATTATGGATCTGCTTAAAAAAGGCCAGGAAAAACATTTCTGCAAGCTGAATGCCATCTTGACCTACCGCGAATGGCTTGATGACTTTGCCGGCGAAGAAACAAAAAAACTCGGTGAAGCGGTAATCAAAAAAGAAATAGAAGAAGTCAAAAAGAAGACACCCTCTATATTCTCAAAGAAACTCTATGATTTAACCATGCAGTACTACGAAAGGATCAGCAATGGCGAACGAGATCTCTACATTTGACCTCGAAAGGCTGGCCAAAACCTTCGGCGTGCGCATCTGGTTCTGCCGACGCACAGGTAGACGCTGGTCATTTATTGCCGGAGCCGGCGAAGAAAAAGTTCTGCCCTCAGAACTCATTTTTGAAAAAGACGAAACCGGCGTTTTCGTTCAGGGCGAGGATTTTGATAGCCAAAGACTGAAAGCGGAAGTTGAGCGACTATTGAACCCTGTTGCCATTGCCTGACATGCAAGACCTTGCCAGATTCATGCTGAATCAATTGAATCACCTGATCTGGCAGGTCAATGCAACAGGCGAAGCCCGGTAATGCCGCCAATTATCAAGGTAACGCACAGCAGACGATACACGTCAAAAGGTTCATGTAGTATTACGACCCCCGAGATAACCGTACCAATCGCCCCGACACCTGTCCAGACCGGGTAAGCCACGCTGACCGGCAGATCTTTCATAGCCATTGACAAAAACACGAAACTCAAAACCAGAGTAACTAATGTGAAAATAGACGGCAACAACCTTGAAAATCCCTCAGAATACTTCAGGCCAGTTGCCCACAGCACTTCAAATATTCCAGCGACAATAAGAATGACCCACGACATGATACTGGTCTCCAATGCAGTTTCGCCAAGTATAGCACAACTCTGAGCAAGGCAAGCAACTCGATGAATTCATCCACTGACTCAGAACCAAAAACAAACAAATCTTTACAGGTCGTTGCCATTCGATCAGTAATTGATTTGCCGGCACTTCTCTGCTGGAATTTTTTTCGATTTTGTTTTACAATAAAGAGGCTTGCAATACTTTGCAGACCTGAGATCAGCTTAGCCGACTGTCGCCAGAAATGGCCATGCCCTGAAAAATCAAACAGCCTGCAGGTCTGACCAGTCTCAATAAATTTGTGTCTTTCAGAATGTTTGCCAGATTGTTCATTTGAGCCAGTTAAATTGTTCCTACTTGATAAGTTAAGCAAAGCCAGGTCATAACTATAGATGGATAGCCAGTTAGAAGAATTCAGCCGGCGTGCCGGTTCTCTGCTCGCTGAGACTGGTATCCTCGAAAAGCGACCTTCCTGGGTAGCAGTCAAAGCCGGGGCAACCAGCCTGGCACCTTTTTCGGAGCCAACTGTTGCCAGATTGCTGCCTGAGCATGCTCTGGTTTTTATTCTTGCCCTTACAAACGCTGGTTCAAAAAGAGACGTTCTCATAAAAGCCCTCCTGCAGAATGTTTTAACCACAATACCTTCTGATGGCTTTGTCAGACTGCTCAGCAAGTTCAGTCAGGCCGAGTTGAAAGATAATCTGCTGCCAATTATTTATGAAGCCGGGAATCGCGGCTCGGTAGCCTGCTATCTGGCTGCCAGACTCAAAGTAACTCTCAGTCCCGAGGCTTTTCAATATTTTCTTAAAGCCAGATCATGGCACCAGGCAGACCTGATGAACCTTTGCCTGCTTGTCAAACCAGAAGAAAGCAAGGCTCTGTGTTCATATATTGAAAGCCTGATTCCAACAATCGAATCAAAAACGGTTCAGGAAAGCTTTTCTGAATTTCGCAATATACTTTTCAACCACCTGGCCATTGAGCCAGTTCTTCCCGAAGTTGCCGTTCAAGAGCATGCTCCCACGATCATCAAAGCCCCACCCCCAAAAGAACTGCCTCAAGAGGCCAGGCCGCAAGCCACAAAGCCTCAAAAATTGGCAGTTTCAGAGCCAGCCGCTGTTCTTCCTCCCGTCTCTGCACCTCCAAAATCGGTAGAAATGCCGGAAAACAAGCTGCCAACCGACGCAACTCCAAAAAACTCCGGCCCTGCAACGACAATAAATCTTCACTTGTCTCTGCCAGAGAACCTTCAAAAGGTGATTCTGCCAATCGGTGGGGTTCTTTTAGCTCTAATAGCGGGCCTCGCCTACTTTGCCTGGTATTACAATGAACCTCTCGAAAGACCTGCCGTATCAACTCGCAACATCCGCTCCCCTCAACAGTGGGTTGATGCAATTTCTCAGCGCCCGGTCACCGCAAAATATCTTTCTGCCGACAAAGATTACCGCATGGGCGAGCTCTTTCTGACCCGCGACAAATATTCTGAAGCACTGAAACTCTTTGAAGATGCCCTTTCCATTGACCCCGAACATCTACAGGCCCTTGTTCGCAGCGGCCTTTGCCGCATGCATCTCGGTGACAACAGAAAGGCAGCCGAGATATTCAAAAAAGTTCTTGAAAAGCAGCCTTCCATGGAAACTGTAAATCTTTACCTGGCGAGAATCGCCGTTGCTGACAATAAACCCGACCAGGCCGAAAAACATTTCAAAGCAGAGTTCAGCTTGAGAAGTGAATTAAATGTTGGCATGGAACTGGCTAATTTTCTTGCCAGGCGCGGTAATCAAAACGAAGCAATGGAATTAATAGCTGCTCTCCAGGAAAGACACCCAGGAAAAATGCTTGTCCTGGCTCCAGAAGCAAAACCTGAAAGCGCCTCAGGAGGCCAGAGCCAATGAGAAACAAACGCCGTGGCCTTTCCCTGACCGAAGTAATCATTGCCCTTGCCATAGCAATTATGGTGATGGTGCCGGTTACCAGTATGTTTTCGACCTCAGGCAATCAGGTGCAGAAAAGTCGCAACTTCAGCTTTGCGGCGGCACTTGCCAGGCGAATTTCGCAACACATCATGGCCATGCCATTTGAAGACATAGCCGAAGTTCCTCTACCAGGACAGTCACTGCATGACTCCGCCGATGACCCGTATTTCAGCCCTGTCATTAATTTTTCAGATAATCAGAGCGGAATCAAGCGTATTAAAGCAGGAGAAATGCCCGCCCTTTATGATTTTCTGGTGATGAATGATTTCAAATATTCATTGTCAGTCAGTAATGTTAGTTTTGGAGCCGGTGATGAGATAAAAAGCGTTGCCATAATGATCACCTGGAAAGAAGCGGGCAGAGACATGATCTACCGCACCCACGTATATGTTTCATCAGTTTAAACCGACAAAAAAGCGTTTTGGCTTTACCATGGTTGAAATCATGGTTGGTGCTACAATTCTTGCATTAATAGGGGGAATGGTGGCGCACTGGTTTGTGATGCAGCGTCAGTATCAGGCTAGAATCCTGGCACTCAGCGAAGCCCAGCAAAATATCAGGCAGGCTTCGTGGAACATGATCCAGGAATTAAGAACCGCCCGCAATCTAATTTACCCACGCATGAACGCTGACAAGTCGATAAAAAGTGACAACAAAACGGTATTTAAGAATTTTGGCGGTGACATCGTCTGTTACTACCATCACCCGGGTTCATCGCAGATCAGGCGCTGTCTGATCCCGAATGGCATTGGTGCCCCTGCTATTGACGTGAAACCCATTGGCAACGGCATAGACAAGGTAGTCTTCACAGCTCACGATATCGGAAACCGCCTGCTTGGGATTTATCTTGAATCTGATTCATCCGTGGGCCTTGAATCGGTGTATTTACTGAACGAGTAACCAAAAGTGCCTGAAAAATGCTAGAATTAGGCAGGAGAATCGAATGTTGCTAAAAATTACAAAGCAGAATAAATGCCGGCGGGGCGT
>JAQUZA010000204.1 GCA_028691595.1 Candidatus Rifleibacteriota bacterium | reverse complement strand
GGTAATCAGCAGGTTTTTTCAATCAGCCACAGCGTGATTCGTATCCCTGAATCCCTTCCCCTGCGCTTTCGACGTATAGAAGTGCCCGAACTGCAGAATTCAGCAGAAGAGAAGCTTGCACTGCGCATTCAGAGAAATATGAACCTGCTCAGCTGGCAAAAATCTCACCTCAGCGAAAATATCCGGGAGCGTGTGGTCAGAAACCTGCACCAGCCGCCACGCCCGGTTAATATTACCGCCTGTTACCCCCTCGTAGTTTCTGCCCATCGAACCCTGCGAAGCATCACCCAGAAAAAAGTCCAGTTTTTCATAAGGTTCCCTGAGCCCCTCGAAATTCTGTTCGATCACCTCAGATGGGCACTTAGATATGTAAGAGTTTCCGGAATGACTTTCAGCAGTAATTTCTTCACACAGAAAGCCAGTCGTGAGGAAGCAGAATTCTCTATTCAACAACAATTTAATCTCGCGGCTCACCTGAATTTTGATGATCGGGCTCAGCATTATCACCGCCTTAATCAAAGAGGCAAACGCGAGGTTTACCCGATTGCCAATCTGAGATTGCGCGATCTGATGAACCTTGCCAGGCAAACCACCCAGAAATTCAATGAAGTAAATGAGAAGATGCGTGCATGACTCTGAAAATCCCATCCGGAAACCTCCTTCCCGTTCTGGATGTTCCCGCAATAAAATCAGGGAAAAAGGTGTTTCTTACCCGAAGACCGGTGAGTCTTGCCGGGAAGCCGTTACTCGCCGAAAAACATCTGCAGATACAGCCATCGAACTCTATTTCAGCAAGAAAATGCTATGCTACAAGTAACGAAAGACTTTTTAAGCAGCAAAAGCAGATTGGGCACAGCCATCGCTTCAAGCCTGAAATTCCGGGTCGCTTAAATGAAATCACCTCTTTTATCAGCTCATTGCCCAGCCTTTTTTCTTTACCAAAAATTCACTCGCACCCTGCCTGCATCAATGACATTCTGTTGCCGCCGGCCCAACTGCAAACTGAAAAGCCCCCGGCCAACTGGCCTGTCGGCGCAAAATCGGTAAAAGAGTGCCTTGCCGATGGTGATAATGCCAGTTCAAAATCCCTGAGATCTGACTGCTATAATTTCAACGTTCGTCAAGCCTCTGCCAGCAAGCTTTTTTGTGAAAATCTGCCGTTTAAATTGATCAGCACCGGCAACAGCTCACTTAATGCTTTGAATGACAAGTTTACGGATCTTTTTGGCATGCTTTCGGCACGAATCAGGTTCAAAAAATTTGTCAGCCAGCCACCCACTCTAAACGGTATTAACAGCTATCTTTTCGCGAGCCTAGAATTCGAAGACCCCTCAGCAAAAAGGAAACCGTTTCC
Organism: Candidatus Rifleibacteriota bacterium; assembly: GCA_028691595.1. Lineage (GTDB taxonomy): Bacteria > Muiribacteriota > Ozemobacteria > Ozemobacterales > Ozemobacteraceae > Rifleibacterium. Next base: position 4,887 of record JAQUZA010000204.1, on the reverse strand, counting down.
TGCCACCTCATCACCAGGTCATGCCAGACAAAGCTCTTCTGAGCCTGAATATGAGCTTTATCGCTCGCAGAAAAACCGCCTTCTTTTTATCAGCAACCTGCCTTTTTCGCCTGAATCTGATTTTCAGGCCCGTGAAATTCACGCAAACTTCGTTCTTGAGAGTGCCACCGCATTTTCTCCTGTCTGCGCAAGAAATCTTAGGCAGCCAGTAGTTCATCCGGACGCTTTTCAAGAGAAATGTTCAGACAAAAAGAGCGGGCAATTGCAACTACTTCACACCGTTGCCAATCCGACTGTTTCTCTTGCCGGGCTCGTTCTGCCATCGCCTGCCTCGTTTGCAAAACCAGACCGGGTCAACCTCAAGCCTCTGCAGACTTCCGCGCAGCTATTCTCTTCATTCTCAACACCCTTAAACCAGGGTTGTTTCAGGCCAAACTTTCATGAAAGCCACTTTAAACTAAAACTGAGATTAAAAAGGCAAAGCTTTCCAGAAAAGCATGCCGTAATGACCGAGCTTAAGTCAGCACCCGATTTCTGCCCACCCCAACCGGTAAAATGCTTTTTACCTGTCTCATTCAGCAGAATCAAAATCAACAGCACGCAAATCAGGCTATTCCGTCACCAGATGTCGCTATCAGACCTGCCAGAAACTTTAACGTTCAGGCAGAAACGCGGTCACTTTTATCTGCGAGCATCCTCGCATGCCCGTTATACTCTAAAGCAACTTAAAAACCTCACTGACACAAGCTTTTTGTGCAGCAAAAGGCTCAAAATCGAACCCTTAAAGAGGTTTAAAGAATCTTATAATTCTTTGCGACCTGATTTTCAGGTTGCCGGCCAAATGAAGAAAAACTTTGCTGCCATGCTTTTTCAAGCCCCCGGCCATAGCTTTTTCTTTTTTGCCAGCCGGCCACAACTCTCCGACATCATTTCAATCGATCGCCCCCACCTGCTTGATTCCACGACCAGCCATCTGGCAGATATGGCTTATAGCCAGGGCTTCCGCCGTCAACGATCTTTGAGAATGCTGCGTTTCAAGCTTCAGGCGCTGCCGGATAAAGCTTTTCTCAACACGCGTGATCGTGTGCCAAGGCTTATTGCCGTTGTCAGGTCGAAAATTCAGGTGGCCAATGAAACGGGCAAAATGCTCAAGTCAGCAGCCACCGAAAAATTTTCCTGTCAGAGCCGTGAAAAAACCTTGAATTTTACCAGCAGAATCCGCCTGAGGCGTGCACCTTTAAGTGTCAGCCTGCCGGCACAAATAACCCGCGAATTGCCCCTTATCTTTAAAATTGCCGGCACGGATTCACCCGGGATGTTGCCACAGAAAAATTTTATTCTGCCCTCTGTCTGGGAACGAAAATTCAAAAAATTTTCCTGCCGACTTCGGCTCCTGCCCCACCCATTTGGCTTTCCAGCCTTCAGGTTTTCTGAGAGCGTTTTTATCGACCTGCACAGTCGAATGACCTTCAAAGTTCTGCAGGGCGTATCAACCAGGGCCGCATCTCTGAGTGCTTATATTTTAAAGCGCGAAAAACTGTTTCTTCCGCCCCTGAGTATGAAAAACCCCAGACGACTGCTCTACGCCCTGTCGCTCCCGTCGCAAATACACGAAATGTTCTGCAAGCCGGTCATGATTACCACCTCGATCCTCACACCGGCTCCCGAAAAGAAATGCTTCGACCATTCATGGCAGAATTCCAGGCCGGCAGTTAAAGCCGTAGGCTTTGACCTGCTCAGCATGACCCCTTTAGCCAGAAATCGTTTTTGCAAACCATGTGTTCGGCCGGCAGACAAACAAAAACTGGCATTCTCAAAAAAAACTCAGCCCGAAAGTTTAAAGCAGGTTTGCCCGGTGATAAAACGCCTGCTGCTGCGGGCAAGAAAATTTGTTCCGGCCGAGCAGAAAACGGGTCTGCCGCTGCCGGCCCGTTTCATTGGCAACAGCTTTTCGCCGGTAATAGATATGCCACTGCTGAACCGGCCAACAGCCCACCGATCAGAAACAGCATTCAAAGTTTTTTACGCCTCTGCTGAAAGTTTTATGCACGACTGGGCAGAAGACTTTTCTGAAGCAAAAGAGACCCGTGAATCTTACCAGATGCGTTTGCGCACATTCCGGTTTCCATGGCAACCGGAAATTCCTCTTGCCAAAGTGCTGCGAGATAATTACAGCAATGCTTTCCAGACAGAGGTAACCCAGACAATTGAGCCGCCAGATGAAGTCAGAACCACAGCATTTTTTCTCGCATGGCCATGTTCGCTCAGTTATGCCACAAGCTTTCGCGGCGTGGATGAAGTTTTCTGCCAGCCCCCTGCTGTCGATAATTTCTGCCAATCTTATCCACAAAAATCAACCTGCCGTTTTCTTTTTAAAGCCATTCCAGCAGCCATTGAAATTGCACCTCAAACGGTCATTTTTCAGCACTCAATAGACACCGGCAAATTCTTCGCAATGAAAGAAAAGTCACAAACCCGCCTTAAAAAGGTTTTTCGTCAGTACAGCTTCAGGCATCCGCTTAAAAAATCAGCAACAACCGGGCCTCGAAGTAACTTTTCTGAATTTGGCTTGAAAAACCTGCCAGCTGCGAAACTGGCAATGGATGCCATCCACTGGATCATCATGATGCGAAGTTTTATCAAACCTGCAGGAGTTGAGTTTAACTTCGTTTCGGCCGATATTTCAGCAGCAGAGTCACCCGGATTTTCTTACGTGGACACCAGACCTGCAAATCATATTTTTTGCGAAATTGTTGCGTGCGGGAAAGTTACGAAGGAAAAACTCAACAACCTGTCTTCTTCATCCATGGCCCATTATTTTGCCGACCCGGCTGCCTGCTTTTTTAATATTCCGGTCAGTATTGCCTCAAACAGGCACATTACCGAACACACACCCGCTTTCAACTTTGGCGAGATCTTTACCAGAGCAGATTTCGTCGATGTAACGGCCCGGGCCAAAAATCTGTCGGTTCCCGGCATATCTGACTGGCCGTTTTCCCTGCATGCACCCGATGAGCATGTGCACAGCATAAAGGATGTTTTCAGATGCCCTGAACTTCACAAAGAAAAAGGCACGCTGCAGGTGCTTGAAGGGCCAGGAGTCAAACTTCAGCGTTCAGAGTTCAGATTTTGCAATCTTCCCGATTGGATAGACACATTTTCAAGCAGACCTGAACTGGTGCAAAAAACTTTGTGATTCATAGCTTCAAGCGTTGACTTGGATGGTCAAAGGCATTAGAATGCCTTGAGTTGCAAGTGGGAGAAAAAAAATGAGTTTCTACACCCTCAGTGATAAAGGTAAAGTTCGCCCCAATAACGAAGACTACGCGGAAAGTTTCGCCATAAGCCTTTGCGGGCCGCTGGGCAACCAGATCGAAATAACCGCCCTTATTCTGGCAGACGGGATGGGTGGGGCCGCAGCCGGCGAGTTTGCCTCGATGCTGGCCGTTCAGACCGTTAAAGAGAATCTCGTCAGAAACCTTTTTGAGAAACAACCTGAAGAACTGCTGAATTCAGACAAAACCATTCTTCTCGAAGAATGGTTTCAGAATGCAAACCGTACCATTTTCAAAGAAGCCAGTCAGAACCCCGAAATGGAAGGCATGGGAACCACGATTGTCGGCGGTCTTATTTACCGCAACGGGCTTGCCCTGGCCCATGTCGGCGACAGCCGCGGCTATCGATTCAGAGAAAACAAGCTCACTGCAATAACCAAAGACCATTCTCTTGTCCAAGAGTATATTGATATGGGGCGCATAACCGCTGACGAAGCCTTTGTTCACCCTCAACGCAATGTAATAACCCGTGCCCTTGGCATAGGCGAAGCAATCAAGGTTGACCGCAAAAATCTGCCGCTTGAATACGGCGATCTGATACTATTCTGCTCAGATGGTTTATGCGGGTTTGTTGAGTCTTCAGATATCGAAGAAATCGTCAACAGCGAGTATAAGCCCGATGGTACCGACCTTAAAAAGCTTGCCGAGTTGTTGGTCAAAGGTGCCTGCCTCAATGGCGGCGGAGACAATATCAGCGTCTGCCTGTATCAGCATCTGCAGACTTTTTGATCGATGAGTCAGAATCCCGGCAATTCTGAACAAAGCAGCCTTCCAATCAAGCTTGAAGCTGTTAAATCACTGGTGCAACGCCTTTCTGAGGTTGCACAGACTCTGCCGGAAACCGACGAAACAGCAGAACTGGCGAGATACGCCAGTCTTCTCTCTGAAATAGACTTTGACTGCCTCGTTGAAGAAGCAAAGGAACTTGCTTCTGATGCTGCTCGGCCGCAGTTGTTAGACAAATTCCGCCATGAAATTGATCTGCGCGAGCAGAAAATTCATGAGTTCAAGCTCAGCCTTGCTGACTCGGTGGTCGAACTTAAAGGTGCTCAGAAAGCGGCAACTGCTGCCAATGAGCGGGCTGCAGATCTTGCTTTTCAGATTTCCCAGATGCAGCTGCACAGCAAAGAGTTGAGTCTCAAGCTGTCTTCGGCATCAACCAGTCTTGAGAAGCGCGAGAGTGAACTTGAATCAGCCAGAAAAGAGCTTGACGATTTAAGAAGCAGAGCTTATCAGCTGAAGAGCCAGAATGCTGATTATGAGGGGCACCTCAAGCAGTCTGCAGAACAGATCAAACATGCTGATGAAGAGCGACAGGCTGCCCTGAGCTCACGTGACAAGGCACAGAAAGATCTGGAACACGTTTTAACCAGCAACAGAGAACTGAAGAGCGCCCTTGAAAACACCGAGCAACACGAAAGAGAGCTTATCGAAACAGTCGACTCATTGCAAAAAGAGCGAAATCACCTGCAATACAGACTTAATGCTCTTTTAACCGGAGTTTGCCGCACAGTATCACATAGTCGGGCAACAGGTTATGCCTCGGCATCAT
>JAQUZA010000203.1 GCA_028691595.1 Candidatus Rifleibacteriota bacterium | reverse complement strand
AAGTAAGGGTAGGGGGCATGCAGCCCCTTACCCTGATAGATTTTCCCGGTCACCTGGCCAGTGTGCTTTTTCTGCAGGGCTGCAACCTACGTTGTCGATTCTGTTACAATGGCACTCTGCTGCCCGATGCCGCCCGTGAGCGCCTCAGCTGGGCTTCACTTATCGAGTTTCTCAAAGACCGCCAGGGGTTCGTAGAGGGCGTTGTTTTCAGCGGCGGAGAGCCCTGTCTGCAACCGGGTCTGCTCGATGCAATGGCTGAGGTTAGAGAACTCGGCTACGAAATTGCTCTGCATACCAATGGCTATTACCCTGAGGTTGTCGAAAAAGCTTTGCAGCAGAGGTTGCTGCAGTTCATTGCCGTAGATTTTAAAGCGCCGCTGCACCAGTATCAGCAGTTAACCGGGCTGGCAGCCAATGAAAAGGCTTTCGAAAAGCTCGCCGAGCTTATTGTTGCAGATGGGGTTAAGCATGAATACCGCACTACCTTTCATCCCCGTCTGATAACCGAATCTGATCTGATGGGCATGGCCGACTGGCTTGTCGACAAAAAAATAAGCAATTTTGCCCTGCAGAAATTCAAGCATGGCGATGCCCTTGACCGCTCATTGCCAGCCGTAATCGGGCCCTGGATACTCAAAACCACTATTCTTAAGCTCAAGAGCAGGTTTGCCAATTTTACCCTGCGCGGCGACGATAACCAGGACCTGCAAAAGCTTGCAGCCTGACACGTCTGCACTCTGATCGAATGTTCCTTTTCCGGTTACCAGAATGATAATTGGGGCCGGATGTGTTGCTTATAATTGGCATATCTTGACTTTTGTGTAGTCACACCGGTATATAAATGAACAGATCAGCCGGTTCATCATGCCAAAAAACAAGGGGTCATAATGGAAGTCAGCCAGAAGGATTTAAACATTCAGGTTCTTGGCAAAGCCAATTTCGATTCGCCGCTCAAGCTGTCGACAATCGATGGTGATTATCTCACCAACTATGTTGAAGAAAAAGAACGCATTCTTTTTAATAACAGCCTTTGCAAAATTAAAGAAGAACTGGCCGCCGGGCACGACCCGCTTTGCTTCGAAAAGGCCGGCCCCCGCGAGAAGATATTTTTTGACCCGGGCCGAACTCGAGCGGCAATCGTAACCTGTGGCGGTTTGTGCCCCGGTATCAACGACGTGATTCGTGGCCTGGTCATGCAGCTGCACTTCTGGTATGGCGTTAAGAACATCTATGGTTTTCGCTATGGCTATCTGGGCATGGTTAAAGAATCTGGCCTGCAGCCGATGATTCTCGACCCCGATGTTGTCTCTGAGATTCATGAAAAGGGCGGGACAATACTCGGCTCGTCGCGAGGCCCCCAGGATGTCGGCCAGATGGTTGACCGCCTGATGGACTACAATATCAACATTCTTTTCTGTATTGGTGGCGACGGCACCCTGCGTGGGGCCGGTGAAATCAATGAAGAAGTTACCAAACGCGGCCTGGCGATCTCGGTAATCGGCATTCCCAAAACCATAGACAATGATATCGGCTTTATCGAAAAAACCTTTGGTTTTGAAACTGCCTTCACTCACGCTGTTGATTCAATCAGAACCGCACATGTCGAAGCCCGTGGTTATCAGAACGGTATCGGTCTGGTGAAGCTGATGGGGCGGCAATCAGGCTATATCACCGCCAACGCTTCGATTGCCTCTCAAGATGTTAATTTCTGCCTGATTCCTGAAATGCCTTTCGATCTTGAGGGCGAAAATGGCTTCTATAAACATCTTCAAGACCGAATTCTCAGGAAAAATCACGCGGTGGTTGTGGTGGCCGAAGGTGTTGGCGACCGTCTGTGCGCCCTCGATGAACGCGATGTCTCGGGCAACCGCAAGTTTGGCGACGTTGGCGTGATGCTGCGCGACGGCATCGGCAAATATTTCAAAGAACAAAAAATTCCTGTGTCGCTCAAATATATTGATCCGAGCTATATTATCCGCAGCTCAACCGCGATTCCCTCCGACAGCATCTTCTGCAATCAACTTGCCCAGAATGCCGTTCACGCAGGCATGGCCGGCAAAACAGGCATGCTCGTCGGCATCTGGAACAACTGCTTTACCCATGTGCCGATCGATATCGCCATTCGTAACCGTAAATTTATCGACCCCGAAAGCATGTTCTGGCTCAATGTTCTCGAAACTACCGGCCAGCCGCGCTGGATGCAGAACAAAGCCAGAGTTTAAATCTCACCCTGCAGACAGCTGGTTATCTGCCATATATGAATGCAAGATTGCCTCCCTGTGCGTCATCCCCGCAGTTGACGAGATTCCCGCTTCCGCGGGAATGACAGAGAACCATGTAAATCAAATGTGACCGAATTCTGGTCAACGAGACAGGGTGGGGGTGAGCAGGCGAATCGCTTCTTCATGCAGAATCGCGTTGGTTGCCAGCAGTTCAAGGCTGTCGAGCAGCATCGGTGAACCGTCGAACCTGGTTATGCGGCCGCCGGCCTCGCTAACCAGCAGAGTGCCGGCAGCCACATCCCATGGTTTCAGGTTTGTCTCCCAGTAGACTGCAAAGACACCACTGGCAATATGGCAGAGGTCAAGCGCCGCCGACCCAAGTCGACGCACGCATTGAACGTGCATCAGCATTATTTTCAGGCGTTCGATGATGATGTCGATATTCTCGCGGCGGTTGTAGGGAAAGCCGGTTACCGCGAGTGCGTCATTCATTTGTGCCTGTGAGCCGGTTCTTATGGGCTGATTGTTCAAAAAGGCCCCGCCACCTTTCCAGGTACGATAAATTTCTTTGTTCATCGGGTTCATCACCACGCCGGCAACGGGTTCGCCGTTATTGCAGAGAGCGATAGACACCGCAAAATGCGGCAGGCGACTGGCAAAATTCGTGGTTCCATCAAGCGGGTCTACAACCCAGACTTCACCCTTACGCCAGTCATCGCCGCCATCTTCTTCGCCGTGAAAACGGATTTCAGGGAATCTTTGCTGCAGCTCTCGTTTGATAAGGTGCTCAGAAGCAATGTCTACTTCAGTTACCAGATCTACCGTTCCTTTATGAACAATCTCATGGCTGTTGTTGAAGCTGTTTTTTATCATTTCTGCGGCCAGGATGGCCACATCAGTGGCACCATTACATAAAGTTTCAAGGTTGTGCATCTTTGACTCCTGAGCGTCTTTGTTTGATGAATCCGGGCAATAATGATAGAATTGTTTCTCTGCAAAAACAAGGAGAACCTGATGATTTTGCCTGTTAAACAGACTTTACTAATGGCCGCATTGATACTGCTTTCAGCGACCTGCCCGGGCTTTGCTCAGCAGGCCGGTATTGCTGCCGCCAGTTCAACTCCCAAAGCCATGACTGATATAAACAAAGCTCAGATTGCCGGCCAGGAAACCATAACAAAGCCTGAAACAGCTGCAACCGATCTTTTTGAGACTTCAGGCACGGTGCCGCTGCCGGTCGAAATTCCGGCAATTGACAATCTTCTTAATCTCAACGCATCTGCAGGTTTGAATCTGGTTGCCAGCTATGGTATTTCATCTGTCGGGCCGCTTCTTGAGCCCGAGCCCCGGCAAACCGCTTCTGGCCGGAAAGAAATCGCTGATTTGCCCCACCTGGCCACAGAGAGCACAATAATCAGCAGTGGCACGGCTCAGCCCGAAAACAGAAAACCATCTTCATTTGAGGCTCCAGGAAAGGGCTCGGGGTTCGTCAATACTCTTTTTCCTGACCCGCTGTCGCCAGACTTTCCGGGCAATGACGGGGTATCAACCGGCGAAAAAAGCCGTTCTGCCGATGAACTGATCGAAGAATTCAATAGACAGGCCGAAGAGATCGCTTCCCGAACGGCTGCTGAACTCGAAACCGCAAATTCAGTAATCGAAAAAGATCAGCTGCAAAGGCTTGAAAAAATACCCGTGAACCCAGCTGAAAAAGTAGTTGAACAAACTGCAGCATCTTTGCCCGTGCCTGTTGAAGCCAGTGCTTCACAACCGCTTGTGACGGCAGATGAGCCAGGCAGGTCAAACGAGCCAATTGAATCGGCAGAGCCACCTGCCGAGGTTATTGTCGAAGAGAATATTATCAGTGAAGTTCCGGCCGATGAGCCAGTTGATGAACAAGATCAGGTGGCCAGCGAAGCCGAAATCATTCCGGTTTCATGGCCCGATTCAGACGAAGACCCTGAATTTGCATCGGGGGCAACAAAATTGCCAACCAGCATAGAAAGCGCACAGACTGCTTCAACCAGCGAACAGCTTTTCGAGAAGGCCGAAGCTCTTGAACCGGCCCTGATGACAGCTGGCAAACCAGAAGAAGACGAGGCAGATGCCAATGAAACACAAAAACTGAGTGGCCTGGTTGTGCCTGAAAAACACCCGATCGGGGGTCGCAGACACCTGTTTCGCTGGGTTCTTAAAACAGACGATGGCAAGCGCATTCCCTTAAAATCGAACCTGAGACTGCTCAGTGAAGTGCGTCTCGAAAAAATTCTCGATGGTAGAGTCACTTTGAATGGTCATTTCGTCAAATCACCCCTGAATAAAGAGCTTCGCTACTTTGTCATCGAATCAGCCACTGTAGCAAACACCCCTGAGGCATCAGGCACTGCCAGAATCAAGAACAAAAAGGGCGTTGCCTCGGCAACTGCTAAACTTAAAAGGCAGCATGCAGAAAGATAAACTCGATAAAATCCTGGCTCTGATGCCCTCCAACCCCGGAATCTATCTCATGAAGAATATTGCCGGGGAAATAATCTATATTGGCAAGTCACGTTCGCTTAAGAAGCGCGTTAAATCATATTTTAACCGCCACCACGACAACCTTAAAACTTCGGTGCTCGTTTCGGCGATCGAAGAAATAGAATTCATTGTCACCGGCACCGAGGTTGAGGCGCTGATTCTCGAAAACAACCTGATCAAGAAGCACCGTCCCCGTTACAATATTCTTCTTAAAGACAGCAAGACTCACCCTTACATCAAGGTTACGATGAAAGACGGTTACCCCAGGCTCGAAAAGGTACGCAAAGTGGTTTTTCGTGATGGAAACCTTTATTTTGGGCCGTTTCCAAATGAATATGACCTGTCACGCATCATTGATATGTTGTCGCGCAATTTCCGCCTGTGTACTTCCAAAAAGGCCATTCACCCCGGGAAAAAGGTGCGACCATGTCTCAAATTCCACCTTGGTATCTGCCAGGGGATCTGCCAGGGTGCTGTTTCGCCTGAAGAATACTCGGTATCGATCAATAAAGCGGTCGAAGTTCTGGCCGGGCGTGTTGAACCCGATTTTTCGGGTCTCGAGAAGCAGCTTAAATCGCTTGCCGAACAGTTCAGGTATGAAGAGGCAGCTGAAGTTCGCGATACGCTTACGGCGTTAAAACGTTTCTTCGAGAGCCAGAAGGTTGAGTTTCTCAAGCCGGTTAATCTTGATTTCTGGGGCATGAGCGAAACGAACGACCGGGTAATTTTTTCGGTATTTTTTATTCGCGGCGGCAAGATGCTTGGCAATAGAATCATAGATATTGAGCGTGAGCCAGATTCGACGAACAGTGAAGTTCTTGCTTCTGTTATCAGCAGATTTTACGATAACAATCTTATCCCGGCCTCCCTTTATTGCTCGATTGAACCAGAGGGTTGCGATTCAGTCATGCAGATGCTCGCCGAGCGTGCCGGGCGCAAAGTTTCTTTTCATATTCCCAGAAAGGGTCAGTATCTCAATCTGCTTGCCATGGCCGACAACAACGCTCTCGAAATCATGCGCAACATAAAATCAGAGGGCAATGAGCGTCTAGATGAATCGGTAATCGATCTGCAGAATCTACTTGAATTGTCGGTCACGCCGGTAAGAATTGAATGCGTCGATATTTCCCACATTCAGGGTACAGACCCGGTCGCTTCGCTGGTTGTTTTTAATAACGGCCGGCCACGCAAAGGTGAATATCGCCTCTATCATATAAAGTCAGCCAGGGGCGGCGATGACCCGGCCTCGATTGCTGAAGTTACTCAGAGGCGTTTTTCGCGGTTACTACGTGAGCATGCGCCTTTGCCTGACTTGTACATCGTTGACGGCGGTATAACTCAGGTCAGGGCCGCCTGCCGCTAACTTGAACAACTGGCAGTAACGGTTGAGGTCATGGGGCTTGCCAAGCGCGAAGAAATACTGGTTCGCCCGGACGGCAGTGAGATTAAACTGCCCTTTTCGAGCCAGGGTATGAAGGCAATAATCAAACTTCGTAATGAAGCCCAC